>CANQHW010000088.1 GCA_947623855.1 uncultured Bacilli bacterium
GGGCGTTTACGGACTCGAACCGCAGACCCTCTGCTTGTAAGGCAGATGCTCTAACCAACTGAGCTAAACGCCCATGACATTTACAAATATAACATAATATTAATTTTCCGTCAATAGCTTTTTCTTAAATTTTTACGAAAATTATACTTTTTTAAATAAAAAGCTCTAAAATTTTAATATCTATTTTTAATTTAACTTATATCTTGTATATTTTAAAAAAAGTTGCAAACATATTCATTTAAAAAGCCTAGCTGGATATGGTATAATTATGTTATGAAAGAAGTGATTAGGATGGAAAATTTTTCTAGTTTTGCTTGTCAAAATAAAGAAGCTATTCGATTAAAACCAATTGATCAAGATTTAAGAGATCCCTTTTTTAGAGATACTGACAAAATTGTCTTTTCTTTAGCTTATTCCCGGTATGCTGATAAAACCCAAGTATTTTCAAACATCACCAATGATCATATAACGAAACGTAATTTACACGTTCAAATGGTAAGCCGCATTGCCAGACTTATCGGTCGGAATTTAGGCTTAAACGAAGATTTAATTGAAGCTGCTAGTCTTGGCCATGATTTAGGGCATGTTCCTTTCGGCCACGAAGGTGAACGCATTTTAAATACCATTAGTCTCAAGTATTTGAAGCGGTATTTTAATCATAATGTTCATAGTGTAAGAACAATGATGTATGTGGAAAACTACAAATATGGGGTAAATCTTACTCTACAAGTGTTAGATGCGATGTTATGTCATAATGGGGAATTAGAACAAAAGGAGTATCATCCCATAAAGAAAGACATCTCTACCTTTTTACAGGATTATGAAGAAACATACACTAATCCTTTAAAAAACAAAACTTTAATACCTATGACTCTAGAAGGATGTGTGGTAAGAGTAAGCGACATCATTGCTTATTTGGGTAAGGATATTGAAGACGCTTTACGCCTAGGAGTTTTAAAAAAAGAAGACTTACCCCAAGAGGTGACCAAAGTTTTAGGTGATACCAACTCTAGCATTATTGATACTTTTGTAAACGACATAATCCAAAATTCAAAAGGCCAAAAATCTTTATCAATGAGTGAAGATGTCTTTACCTGTTTAGTTACGTTAAAGAATTTTAATTATAATCATATATATAAGATTGCCCACTCTAAAAAAGAATTAGAATTTTGGGAAAAAGCAATGACCACTGTTTACGAATCATCTTTAAATGATTTAAAAAACACCACCGGCCGCATTAGTAAAATATTTTTAAAAGATGCCAACCCCGATTATTTAAAAGAAAACTCTTTAGAACAAATCGCTCTAGATTATGTCGCTGGAATGACTGATGAATTTTTATTAAAGCAATATGAAAGTATAACAAAATAACTTTTAATCATAATAACTTATAGGAGGTATATAAATGGAATACAAACTATATCATCGCGATACATATAATATTCATACCATTAAAACGGATAAGTTTCGTTCTTGCCGCATGGAAGTTATTTTTCGCCATGAATTTAAAAAAGAAGAGGTAGTTATCGATAATCTTTTAACTGATTTTTTAACTCTTACTTCGAAAAAATATCCTAAACGTAAAGATTTAGTTTTAAAATTAGAAGATTTATATGGCGCCTTTTTTTATAGTAGTAGGGAACGAATTGGAAAAATGATATCTAATCATTTTATGATTGAATTTTTAAATCCCGAATTTTGTGATGCGAAAAACTATTTAGAAGAAGTTATAACTTTACCTTTAGAAATGCTTTTAAATCCTAATTTTACGAATGCTGAAGCTTCCAAAGAACCTCTTAAGGTTACAAAAAACCAATTGATTGCAGAAGTAAAAAGTGAGTTAGAGGATGCCTCGTATTATTCTTCTAAAGAAGCAATGAAAAAAACTTTTCCTCATAATCCAGCTTCCGAAGCTAAGATTGAAGATATTGGTGAAATTGCTTTAATAAATGGGAGCGATATTTATAATTATTATCAAAAATTTATTGCAGAAAGTCTTTGCGATATATACATTATGGGTAATTTAGAAATGGATAAAGTAGTAAGTATAATTGATAAGAGTATGAGCTTAGATACTATAAAAAGTGATAATTTAAATTATTTTGTAACAACGAAACCTAAAAGTAAAGTTTTAAATTTTAAAGAAAATGGGCATTTTTTACAAACCCAATTAGTTGTAACTGGTTCCATTTATCCAACTATTTCTAATGATATGTTATATGCTTATCAATTGTTCTTAACAATCTTAGGAGGTCTTGGTTTAAGTAGTAAATTACAACTTTATTTACGCGAAAAAAATTCTTTATGCTACGGGGTTTCCTTGCGCGCTAATAGATGTGACGGCGTCTTTAATATTTATGCCGGAATTGAAGAAAAAAATCTTCGTAAAGCTCTTGGTTTAATTAAAAAATCTCTAAAAGAAATGCAAGAGGGTGCTTTTACCGAAGAAGAAATTGCCAATGCGAAAAATATGATCATCGCCGGAAGTAAGATGAACGAAGATAGTGAAGAGCGCATTATCACCAGTTATTATTTACATGATATTTTAGGAACGGATTTAGTTTTTGAAAGAGAAAAAAAGATTCGTAAAGTAACCAAAGAAGAAATCATCCGCGTTAGTAATTCCTTTAAAATCGCTTCTTGGTATGTTTTAAAAGGTAAAAAAGTTAAAAATAGTGGGGAATAATTATGAGAGAGTTAAAGATAGAAAAAACAAATGAAGTAGTATATTATGATGTAAGTGATATTGGGTTGCCGGTTTATTTTTGGGTAAATGATCGGTCGAGTAATTTTTATATGACTTTAAATGTCAAGTGCGGCTCTATTGATACGGAGTTTAAAGTAGGTAATTCTAAAAAGTTTGCCTCCCTTCCTAATGGGACAGCACATTTCTTAGAGCATATTAAATTTAATATGGCTAAGGGTGTAAGTGCTTTTGATAAGTTTGTCACTTTAGGGACTAATCCTAATGCTTTTACAACTTTTGATTATACTTGTTATATGGTGTATAGTTCAACAAAGTTTAAAGAAAATTTACAATTATTATTAGATTTTGTTCTTAATTTATATGTTACAGAAGAGTTAATTAATAAAGAACGGGGAATTATTAGTGAAGAAGTAAAAATGGGGGAGGATAATGCCAATTCCAAGTTTTTCTATGAAACAAATAGAGCTATTTACAAAAATGATAAGCGTAAATACGAAATCGCCGGATCGGTTTCCGATGTTGCCAATATTTCTAAAAAAGATATTGAATTATTATATAATAGTTTTTATCGCCCTGAGAATATGTTTTTAATTATAACGGGTAATTTTAATCCCTATGAAGCTATGGCTCTTGTTAACGAAGCTACTAAAGATATGAAGTTTCCTACCGATAAGGTTACCAAGAAAAAAATTAAAGAAGATGAGCATATTGTTTTAAAAGAAAAAGTTCTTCAAGATAAGACCGTCGAAATTCCTAAAGTTAACATTGCTTATAAAATGAAAAGAAGTCTATTTAAAGATTATAAAGACGAAGAGTTAAAAGCTTATCTTTTAGCCATTTTAGCTTATAATTTTGGAGCTATTTCTGATTTTAAAGAAAACTTATTAAAAAATGAATTAGTAAATTATTTATCTTATAGTGTAGATATTAATGCGGATTTAGTAGTCATAACATTACGTAGTGTTAGTAAATATCCTAAAGAGATAGTAAAACGCTTGCATAAGAAGATGGAAGATTTAACCATAACCGAAAGTATTTTAAAAACTTTGATTAAATCAGCATGGGCGGATGTAATATGGGCTTTTGATGATATTGAGATGGTAAATGATAATATGCAAAGTGAAATTCTATCTTATGGAGATATCTTAACTAAAAAATATTCTATTTATAAAAAATTAAATATTACTGATGCCACTAAGATTTTAAAAAATATTGATTTAAAAAACCAAGCTACCGTTATCCTGGAAAATGATGCTAAATAAAAAACCACGTTTTGTGGTTTTTATTAACGGTTGTAGTATTCAACAATTAATGATTCATTAATATCTGCATTTAATTCACTACGATCAGGGTATCTTACATAAGTACCACTCATCTTTTTATCGTCAAAATTAACATATGCAGGTCTTTTTAAAACTGCTTCTAAACTTTCTCTAATCGCTTTATGATCTAAAGATTGTTCTTTAACAGCTACCACATCCCCAGGTTTAACTTGGAATGATGGGATATTTACCTTTTTACCATTAACCGTAATATGTCCGTGATTTACTACTTGACGTGCTCCTCTTCTTGTTTTAGCAAGTCCCATCCGATAAACAATATTATCAAGACGACTTTCTAAAAGTTTAAGTAAGTTTTCACCAGTAACACCTTTCATATGTTCTGCTTTTTCAAAACATTTTTCGAATTGTTTTTCATTAAGCCCATACATAAATCTTACTTTTTGTTTTTCCGCAAGTTGGGTTCCATATTCTGAAGATTTTCTTTTCCGGTCAGCTCCGTGAATCCCAGGAGCATATGGTCGACGCGCAAGCTCTTTACCATTTTCTAATACTGAGAAAGATAATCTACGAGCCTTTTTATAAACAGGTCCTGTATAACGTGCCATAATATCTCTCCTTTCTATAATATTTGCAAAAGTACTTGTTTTAAGATTAAAATAGGGAGTTTATTTTCTACTTTTCATAAAGGCAGTCTTAATTACTAAGTATCCCTTTAGGGTTAAACACATTATTTTTTCTTAAAACCCTG
>CANQHW010000089.1 GCA_947623855.1 uncultured Bacilli bacterium
GCCCTCTTAGCTTCACTAATCTGTCGAAACCATATCTACCCCATATATAATACAAATTTACGCATTTGCAGTAAAATCATACCATAAATATTTGACAAATGCAATTATTTGTGCTAATATAAACGCCATATCTTTGAAGAAGTGATAAATTCTTCAAAATAAGGGGGTTTTATTTATGGAAGAAAACTTACAAAGAATATTAAATACTAATAGAGCAAAACAATTTAGAGAAAATACGGATGCTTTAGAAGAATCATTATCTAGTGAAGGAACTGATAGCTTAGAAACTAGAAAACCTACATTCCGAGTTAAAGGTTCTATTCCTACAGTTAATCATCCTATCTCTGAAGAAGATGATAAATTAGAAGATCTTTTTGAAGGCATCGATGATGAAACAGCAGAAACAATCAGAGAAACTGTTGCGGAAGTTCAAGAGGAAAAGAAAGTTCCCGATACTGAACCAGAAGAAGAGGAAGAAACTGAAGAATTAGAAGAGTTAATCCCTAATCCTGCCAATAATCCTTCTGTAGGGGAACAACTTCTTGATAAGATTAGAAGTATTTTACATAAAAAGGATGAAGAAGAATATTTTGCTCCAGCTCCTATAAGAGTAACTGATACAGAAGAATTACCTGCTAATAATAAAAAAAGCCGTAAAGGTTGTGCTATTATTGCTGGTTTAGCCATTGGAGCTTTAGTAATGCTTATTGGAGGAAAAAAAGTTATTAAATGGTTAAAAGAAAACATTAAAAATGATGATTTAGATACCACTCCAATCGCCACAATGGCTCCAGATAGTGAACCTACACCATCTGATGCTTTAGTTACACCAGAAGACATTGCTACCGCTGAAGCTGCACAAGTCTTTAATCCTGAATCAAAAGCTGCCGAAGAATATAATTATTTACATAGTTTAGAATCCAATACTGAACAAATAAACTTACCATATGATGAAGATTCTATCCTAAATATTATATATACTTTAAATCCTAGCTTAAATAAAGCATCTAATCTTGATATTGGTGAAGCAAGTTCTATCTGTAATAATATTGCTGCTAATACTATAACTCATAATAAAAAAAGTAATATCTATAATTTATTAAATTGTGACGAAGAAACTACATCTTTATTAGAATCTTTAGAAGATGCTGCTATTAAAGTAAAACTAGAAAACTTTAATGGAGAAGCTGAAACTTTAGGTATTTATACTGCAGAACAAAAAGCTTATGCTGAAAGTAATGGTGTTGATATTAGTGATGATAAACATTTCTTTGAAGTGTTAAATCAAGTTATGGCTAAAATTGATGTAAATGATCCTAAAAACGTTGGAATTATGGTCATAGTAGATGCTATCCATAATGGTGCTACACCTAACTTAACTAACTATATTAACCATTATGAAGATGGTGCAGAAGCTGAAACTAACTTCCGGATGTTAGAACAAACTATCTTTAGTGATGAAATGCTAACTAAATTCGCTGAAGTAAATACAGAAGAAGTAATCCCTGAAGTAGCTCCTGAAGTTGCTGAAGCCAAAGGCGATAGTTACTATCGTTATTTACAAAATATTGAACAAGAACGTGGTGTAACCTTTAATGTCGATGAAGATTCTATTGCATCTTTAACTTCTTACTTAAATGGTGAAGGAACTTTCGATCCTAAAGAAGCAAAAGCAATATTTACAGAAATAGCTAAAATATGTAAAAGCGTTGGAGTATCTCCTGCTTTCCATACTTTAGTTAAAAATGAAAAATATAGTAAATTAATAAGTGATATTGAAGGCTTATTAAATACCTTAAAAGTTGATTATGATTATGAAGATGACAAAGCTTTATATAATTACTTAATTATTAATTTAATTGATCAACATACTGCTATTATAAACTATGTTGAAGATGACCAAATAGCAATATTTATGGCTATTATGGGAATGTATGATAATTATAGACAAGAAACTTATAACTATACTTGGAATGGTAAAAATGGTGAATTAGTAGGAAACGATAATCCATACTTATCATGTGCTCAAGGAGTTGAAAACGCTTTATACGATGAATATGACGCCATTGTTGATTACTATCAAAAGAAATCATTACAAAGATAGATAGGAGGGTGTTTTGGTTATGTACGAAGATAAGACTTATAAAATAAACTGGCTAGGTATAATTGTCAAATTATTACTAGTAGCTTTAATAATTGGTATCTTATTTTGGATAATACCTAAAACCAATAATAATGCTTATAAAAATGAAGTATTTACTAATAACTTAAATAATATGAAATCTGCTGCTAAAGATTACTTCAAAGGTAATAAATTACCATCTAAAATAGGAGATTCTAAAGTTATAACTCTAGATAAAATGGAAGAAAGTAAATTACTAGTACCATTTACTGATTATGATGATAAAGCTTGTGATGCTACAAATTCCTATGCCCAAGTTACTAAAAATAGTGATACAGAATATTCCTTAAAAGTTAATTTAAGTTGTAATTCTAAAGAAGAATATGTTCTTGATAGTATAGAAACAACTACTGTTTCTACCCCAACTGAACCAGAAGAAAATACCGAATCTGATAATACTATTATTGATAATGAATCCGAAAATAATTCTAATATTGATAATACTACTACTGATAATAATACCGAAGATAATTCGGATAATATTATTGATGCTAATGAAATAGAAGGCGATAAAGATGGTAATATCTATGAATTCGAATATCGTAGATTAATATCAGCTGGTAAAACGGAATATACCTGTCCTGTAGGATATGAAAGAAAAGGTAATAAATGTTATAAAATAACCTTTGGTTCTCAAATAGATGCTACTGTCTTATATTTCCCAGATAGTGAAACAATCGAAGATGCTAAAGTAAATACTACTGGTAGTGTTGAAGTAACTGCTGATGCTATCAAAGAGTTTGTAAGTACTAAAGAAAGTTGTTCAGAAGGTTATACTTTAAATAATAATACTTGTATTAAATATGTTGATGCTACTGTAGTACCAGGTTCAACTGCTTATACTTGTGAAAATGGTGGAACTTTAAGTGGTACTAAATGTATTATTACTATAGATGTTGGTAAATTACCTAGTGAGACAACTAGATCTTGTCCAAATGGTGGAACTCTAAGAGGTAATACTTGTGAAAAAACTACTACCTATGGTGCTACCCAACATAAAGGTTCTACAAGCTGTAGTTGTCCAAGAGGAGGAAGTTTAAATGGTACACAATGTGTTAGTACTACTTCAACTCCTGCTATAACTGATACTACTCCTGGAACATGTAGTTGTCCATCTGGTTCAAGTAATGTTGGAGGAAGATGTGCTTATGTATCTAATGCTACCTTACGTTATGGTGCTTGGAGTAATCCTCAATCTATTGTTTCTTATACTCCATTAAGTCAATATGAAAATGCTACCTCAAAACAAGTATTAGTTAAAGGACCAGACTGTTCTTTAGGAAGATGTACTTATTTATATTATCGTTATACAAGAAGTACTTACTACTCTTGTTCAAGTGGAACTCAATCTGGAAGTAAATGTTATACTTATGTAAATCAAAGTTGTACTTCTGGAAGAACTACTCAAAGATGTGCTAATGGTACAACTCCTGTTAATGGAGTATGTTACTCTACTTCTTCATATAGTGCTAGTTGTACAACAACTAATTCAACCTATACTTGTCCAAATGGTGGAACATTACAAAGTAACCGTACTTGTGTAAAAGATGAATCATATCCTGCTGTAGTAAAAGAAACACCAGAAAGATATGATGATTGTCCAGCTGGATATACTAAAACTAGTGATGGAGCTCATTGTACTAAAACTTATGATGCTAAAAAAACTGAAGGTACAACAACCTATACTTGTCCAGAAGGTTATACTCTAGATGGTACAACTTGTTATAAAACTACAGAAATAGAAAAAGAAGATATTTATAAATATACTTGTCCAGAAGGATATATTGCTACTGGAGAAAACGAAAATACTAAATGTACTAAAACTGTTCAAGTAGATGGTAACTATTACTGTGAAGATTCTACTGCTACTTTAGTAGATGATAAATGTATAAAAAGAAAACAAGGTGCTATAAGAGGTTATGAATGCCCTAGTGGATACGTTAAAGAAGGTACAGTATGTATCAAAAAAGATGTCCACTGTGTATACCCATCTCCTCACGTTATTGAAGAAGCAAAATATGAATATACCTGGAGTATTAAAACTGAACTAGAAGGTTGGGAACGAACTGGTAACCAAAGAATAGCTTCTTCTGAAACCTTAGATAATCTTACAATTAAATAGAGATTCAATCTGAATCTCTATTTTCTTATGGTACTAGGATATATGGTGTTTCACTACTTCCATTTCCTTCCCCGCTCTTTATTTTTACACTGGATGTCAGATATAAGGTCGGACGGGCGCCATACGCATTGATCGCGTAGCTGGGGTCGACAGATCCAGACGGACTGACATAGAACACATAGTGGGAGTCGGGCGAATACGGCGTAGGGGTCCATTGAGTAGTACTAGAATCATATAACCAAGCATTTTTTGCACAATCGGTATATGCCGTTGCATCTTCACTTGAAGACCAATTATACAATGCCGTAAAAACATTTTTGACGATTGTACGTACCTCCTC
>CANQHW010000090.1 GCA_947623855.1 uncultured Bacilli bacterium
AGAGACCAATGTTTAGCCAAAGAATTATATAACTGGAGGAGTGGAACTTACAAGACAGATTGTGCTGGAAATGATTGGTTATATGATTCTAGTAAATACCCATGGACACTTACGCCGTATTCGTCCTACTCCTCCGATGTGTTCCTTGTCTATACGTCCGGGTATGTCACCAACTACGACGCGTACCGTGCGTATGCCGTGCGCCCGTCCTTATATCTGACATCTGAAACAAAAATATCTCTTGCAGATGGTAATGGAAGTAGTACTAATCCATATATAATTGTTCCATAGGAAGATAAAAATAGATAAATATTTGGAAATATTATCTATTTTTTTTAAATATCTTCTTTTTCTTTTGCTTCTTTAATAGTATAATATTAGTAGGAATCGAAGTGATTAAGAATGAAAGAGGAGATATTAGAGTTTTTATCTAAAAGACCTAAAGTAATTGCGGCTTATGGATATGGATCAGGAGTGTTTAAGCAAGTGGGTTATACTAATAAAGATAAACCACAATTAGATTTAATGTTAATTGTTAATGATTTAAAAGAGTGGCATTTAGATAATATGCGTCTTAATCCGAAAGATTATTCTTTTTTTGGTAAAATGTATTTTAAATTAGTAAAAAATGATAAATTAATAGGGAAGACTGGAGTTACTTATTTAAGTAATATTATGTATAAGAATAATATATATAAATATGGAGTAATAGATAAGACATTCTTTTTAGAAGCTTTACATAGTTGGAATAGTTTTTATATACCGGGAAGGTTTCATAAGAATGTTTTAGAAGTAATTAGTACTAATGAAATAAGAAAAGCAATTTTAGAAAATAGAGAAAATGCTATGATAGTATCTTTATTAATGAGTGATAAGAAGATAGAGTTAACGGATTTATTAGTTAAGTTATGTAATATGTCTTATGCAGGGGATACCAGGATGGCAGTAGCAGAAAATCCGCATAAAGTGATAAATATTGTTAAAGGGAGTAAGAAGGAGTTTATTAATATTTATGCTAGTATTATTGAAAAGTATGCAAAAATGAAAGATGAAATGATTACAATAATACCGGAGAAGTTAGAAGAAGAAGTTGATAATATTCCATATAGTTTAAAAGAATATTTAGTAAATAATAATGTTGATATAAGTAATAATAAAGTAATTGAAAAGTATGTCTTAGAGTATCTTTCTAAGATAAATAAGAAAGAAAGTACTTATCAAACTATTAAAGGATTAAAAACTAATGGATTAGTAAGAAGTGTTAAGTACGCTTATCAAAAAGTAAAGAAAAGATTTAGGAAGTGAGATAATGGAAAAACAAGTAGAAAAGATTACTAGTAGAGATGTAGATTTTGCTAAATGGTATACGGATGTATGTAAAGTAGCAGATTTAGTTGATTATGGTAATGTTAAGGGAAGTATGATAATTCGTCCTTATGGATATGCAATATGGGAAGAAATGACTAAGGTTTTAGATAAAGAGTTTAAACGTTTAGGTCATGAAAATGTCCAAATGCCAATGTTTATACCTGAGAGTTTACTTAATATTGAAAAGGAACATGTGGAAGGTTTTGCTCCAGAGGTGGCTTGGGTAACTTATGGGGGTAAGGAAAAGCTTGATGAAAGGATGTGTGTAAGACCAACTTCGGAGACCTTATTTTGTGAGCATTTTAAAAAGATTATTAAAAGTTATCGGGATTTACCTCTTTTATATAATCAATGGTGTACGATTGTAAGATGGGAAAAGACAACAAGACCTTTCTTAAGAAGTAGAGAGATATTATGGCAAGAAGGACATACAATGCATGCTAGTGAAGAAGAAGCTCGTGAAGAAACTTTAAGAATGTTAAAAGTTTATGAAGATTTTCAAAGAAATTATTTAGCTATACCAGTGTTTGTAGGAAGAAAAAGTGAAAAAGAAAAGTTTGCGGGAGCAAAAGAAACATATTCTGTTGAAGCGATGATGTATGATGGAGTGGCTTTACAAAATGGAACATCTCATTATTTTGGACAAGATTTTGCTAAGGCTTTTGATATTAAGTTTTTAGATAAAGATAATACTTTAAAAACGCCTTATCAAACTTCTTGGGGTTGTACAACGAGGATGATTGGGGCTTTAATTATGACGCATAGTGATGATAGAGGGTTAGTATTACCTCCAAATATTGCACCATTTAAAGTTTGTTTAATACCAATTGGGGTAGATGAAAAGGTACGAGAGGCTTTAGATAAAATAAAGAAGGAATTAGATAGTAGGGGTCTTACTTATAAAGTATTAGATGATGATAAAACACCAGGATTTAAGTTTGCTGAAGCAGAGGTTAAAGGATATCCAATTAGGATTGAGATTGGGAAAAGAGATTTAGAAAATGATAATGTTACTTTAGTAAGAAGAGATACTTTAGATAAGATTGTCGTAAATAAAGAGGAAGTATGTAGTATTTTACCAACTCTTTTAAATACGATTCAAGATGATATGTATAATAAAGCTTTAAAAAGAAGAAATGAAATGATTTATGAAGCAGATAGTTATGAGAAATTTAAAAACTTGGCTAAGAAACCAGGATTTATTAAAGTAAATTGGTGTGGAAAAGAAGAATGTGAAGATAAAGTAAAAGAAGATACTGGTCTTAAAACTAGATGTACTATAATGGATGAAGAAGCTGGGGGAAAATGTGCGATCTGTGGAGCAGATGCTACTTGTAAGATTTACTTTGGTAAACAATATTAAATTATACGTTAAGGCGTATAATTTTTTTAGTTCTAATTAAATAGTATATTTCATAATATTTTCTAGAGAGTGAGGATGTTATGAAAAAAGAAGAGATAATTGAGTACTTAGCAAAACGCGGTAATGGGCAAATATATTTAGGAGTAGTGGGAGCTGTAAGAACTGGTAAAAGTACTTTTATTAAGAAGTTTATTGAAAACTTAATCGTCCCTAACATCACTGACGAATACGAAAAAGAACGCTATTTAGATGAGATACCGCAAAGTGCTAGTGGAAAAACTATTATGACTACGGAGCCGAAGTTTGTACCTTCTAATGGAGCGACTTTAAATGTTATGGACTTTAAAGCTAATGTTAAGTTAATTGATTGTGTAGGGTATGTTATTGATGGCGCTAATGGGTATTTAGATAGTGAAGGAAAACCTCGGATGGTTATGACACCTTGGTTTACTGAACCGGTTTCTTTTGTGGAAGCAGCAGAGATTGGAACAGAAAAGGTTATAAGAGATCATTCAACTATTGGAATAGTAGTGACTACGGATGGTAGTTTTACTGATATCCCTAGAGAAAATTATAAGATGGCAGAAGAAAAGGTTATTTATGAATTAAAAGAAATAGGAAAACCATTTATTGTGATTTTAAACTCAGCACATCCAATGGATGCTGCTACAAGTTCTTTGGCTAGTAGTATGGAAAAAGAATATGGGGTAAAAGTTTTACCTTTAAGTATTGAGACGATGAATGAAAAAGAAATAGTGGAAGTCTTAAAAGAAGCATTATATGAGTTTCCAGTTGTAGATATTAAGTTTAATATTCCCGAATGGGTAGATGTTTTAGATAAAAAACATAAGATTAAGAGTCATTATTTAGAAAAGATGCAAAATTGTATAGTTGATATTCGTAAGTTAAAAGATGTGGATAGAATATTAGAATATTTTAAAGATAGTGAGTATATTAATAAAGCTTATATTAGTGAGTTAGATGCCGCAACAGGGATAGTTACAGTTAATTTAGATACTGCGAGTGAAATATACAATGAAGTATTACAAGAATATATGGGAACAACAATTAATACCAAGGCGGCGATGTTAAAAGTATTTGCATCTTATAAAGAAGGTAAAGAAGAATATGAAGCTATAAAATCAGCTTTAAAAATGGCTAAAAGTACCGGTTATGGAATAGTTTATCCGTCTTTAAAAGATATGCGGTTAGATACACCAGAGATTATTAAACAAGGAAGTAAATATGGGGTTAAGTTAAAAGCAGTGGCAAGTTCGATTCACTTAATGCGGGTGGATGTGGAAAGTACTTTTGAACCAATTATTGGAAGTGAGTTACAAAGTAAAGAATTAATTAACTATTTAATGAAAGACAATGAAACAGAACCACAAAATATTTGGAAGAGTGAAATATTTGGCAGAAGCTTAGATGTTATTGTTCAAGAAGGTATTCAAGCAAAATTATCAATTATGCCAGAAAATACCCGGTATAAATTAAGTCAAACGGTAACGAAAATAGTTAATAAGGGTGCGAATAATTTAATTGCTTTTGTTATATAAAATATCTTAATTTTAAGATATTTTTTGCTATTTGTGGAAGGATAATATTTTTTGCGCAAAAAATTGTCAAAATTACGAGTTTTTACTTGATTTTATCTCTTATTTTTGCTAAGTTTAATATGTAAGGATAATATGCGTTAATCCTTAACAAAAATTTTTTAGGAGGTAAAAACAAAATGGGAAAACAAGAACTTGTTGAATACGTTGCTGCTAAAGCTGGTTTAACTAAAGCTGATGCTGCTCGTGCACTAGACGCTACTTTAGAAGGAATTAGTAGTGGTCTTAAGAAAGAAGGTAAAGTTGCTC
>CANQHW010000091.1 GCA_947623855.1 uncultured Bacilli bacterium
GCTTCAATAGCATTTACAACTTTATGTGGATTATGTTTAATATTTTATGGAGCAATGAATGCGTCACATATGATAATGCTTATTCAATATGCTAAAAAATTTATTAAATATTTTAAATAAGATTGTAGTATAATAAAAGGTAGTATTAAGGTGGTTGATTATAAATGAATATAAAAGATGTTTTAGCTAGAGAGGTATTAGATTCGAGGGGGAATCCAACATTAGAGGTAGAGATTGTTTTAGAAAATGGGATTAGGGATTATGCTTCTGTTCCTAGTGGGGCTTCAACGGGGAGTAGGGAAGCTTTGGAGTTAAGAGATAATGATCCTAAAAGATATCATGGGAAAGGGGTTTTAAAGGCTTTAAATAATGTTTTAGAGATAGTAAAACCTAAACTTATTGGAGTAAGTATTAATCAAGGGAAGATTGATCAAATATTATTAGATTTAGATAGTACTCCTAATAAAACAATTTTGGGAGCGAATGTAACGTTAGCGGTATCTTTAGCTTGTTTAAAAGTTATTGCTAAGTGTACAAAGAAGGGTTTATATAAATATGTGGCTACAGATAAATTAACTTTACCTATTCCTATGATGAATATTATCAATGGGGGAATGCATGCAGGCAATAATTTAGATATTCAAGAGTTTATGATTGTACCAGTTGTTAAGAGTTTTAAAGAAAGAGTAAGAGCAGGTAGTGAGGTATTTCATTCTTTAAAAGGTATTTTAGAGGGGTTAGATTTAGGAACTGCTGTGGGAGATGAAGGTGGGTTTGCACCGCAACTAGAGAATAATGAGATGGCTTTAAAACTTATTATGAGTGCGATTACAGATGCGGGGTATACTCCAGGGAAAGATATTTTAATTGCTTTGGATGTGGCAGCTTCTTCTTTTTATGATAAAAATACTAATATGTATCGTTTTGAAAACAAGAATATGAGTGCAGATGATTTAAGTAAGTATTATATTTATTTAGTTAATAAGTATCCAATAATTAGTATTGAAGATCCTTTTAATGAAGATGATTTTGATTCTTTAGCAGTTTTAACAAAAATATTAGGGAATCGGATTATGTTAGTAGGGGATGATTATTTTGTTACTAATACGAAGTATTTACAAGAGGGGATTAATAAAAGAGCGGGGAATGCTATTTTGTTAAAACCTAATCAAGTAGGGACTATTTCGGAGATGGTTAATACTATATCTTTAGCTAGAAAAAATAATTATAAGATGATTATTTCGCATCGTAGTGGGGAAACTGAGGAAACGTATATTGCAGATTTAGCAGTGGGGTTATGTATTCCGTATATTAAGACAGGGTCTTTATCACGAGGAGAGAGGATTGCGAAGTATAATCGTTTAATAAGAATTGAGGAAGAGTTAGAAAGAAATGAATAAATACTTGCAAAATAATAATAGTTATAGTATATTATTTAAAGAGAAATGAGGGATACTATGGAAACGTTATTATTGATTGTATCTATTTTATTAATTGTTATTGTTTTATTACAAAGTAATAAAGCTAGTGATGCTGGTCAAATTATAACTGGTGGTAATGAAGCGTTATTTCAAAATCAAAAAGAAAGAGGTTTTGAGCTATTAATTAGTAGATTAACTTTAATTTTAGGGATTTTATTCTTTGTTATATCATTTATTTTATTTGTGAGATAGTTCTTACTTGGTAAGAGCTTTTTTTTATGATATAATGGGAAAGTGATAGATATGAATAAAAAAGGTTTTACGATGGTAGAGTTATTAGTTGTTATTGCTCTTATTGCATTGATGTCGGTATTATTAACGATTAATATGACGGGAGTTTTAAGTGAACAAAAGGGTGTATCTTATACAACTATTAAGAATCGAATAGCTAGTGCGGCTTATGCCTATATTAATAAACAAAGTAATCATGAACTTCGGGATAAATATAAAAATGATCCTAATGGGGGAGTAGTTAGTTTAGGAACTTTGGTTAGTGAAGGGTTAATTGATGGAGAGATTAAGGATCCAAGAAATGGGAAAACTTTAGAAGAAGAGGGTTCTTTAATTAATGTAAAAATTATTTGGGTAAATAAAGAACAACAATTTATTGTTGAAGATTAATATCAAGCAATTGTTAAATAAGATTTAGGAAGGGGTTATTTTCTTTAATATATGGTAAAATAATGATAGGGAAGTGAAGAGATGAAAGAAGAATTATTAAAAGTATTAGATGATAAATATGAAGCTTTAGATTTAATCACTATTAATGATTTATTAGGACTTACTACACCGGAAGAGTTAAGAGAGTTAGAAGATGTTTTAAAGGCATTAGTAGAAGATTATACAGTTTATTTAACTAAGAAGAATAAGTATATATTACTTAAGAATACAAAGAATTTAAAGATTGGGACTTTGTCAGTTAATAAGAAGGGGTTTGGGTTTGTTATTCTTCCAAAAGAAGAGGATGTATATATAGCTAGTGATAATTTAAATGGAGCAATTCATGATGATGTAGTTTTATGTGAGATTACCAATATGCGGGAGAATGAAGGAAGAATTGTTAAAGTTATTAAAAGAGATTTAAAGAATTTAGTAGGAGAGATTGTTTTAATAAATAATAAATTAGGTTTTAAATTAGATGATGAAAAGAAACAATTAAAAATTAGTTTAACAAAAGAGAGTTTAGCTAATTGTGTAGAGGGACATAAGGTTGTTGTTAAAGTTTTAAAAAAGATAAATAATCATGAATATACGGGGGAAGTAATTAAAATATTAGGTCATAAAAACGATCCAGGGGTAGATATTTTAAGTATTGCTTCGAATTATAATATCTCTGCCGATTTTGGTTTGGATGTCGAAAAAGAATTAGAAAGTATCCCAGATGAAGTAGATATGAAAGACTTAGAAGGAAGAAGAGATTTAACGGGTAAAGAAATATTTACAATAGATGGGGATGATACTAAGGATATTGATGATGCTATTAGTTTAGAAATAGGAGAAAATGGGCTTTATCACTTAGGAGTACATATTGCGGATGTTAGTAATTATGTTAAAGAAAATACGGCTTTAGGAGATGCGGCTTATGAAAGAGGGACTTCACATTATCTTGCGGATACGGTAATTCCGATGTTACCACATAAATTAAGTAATGGGATATGTTCTTTAAATGAAGGAGTTGTAAGACTTACTCTTTCTTGTGAAATGGATATTGATAATATTAAAAGCGGAGATTTTTCCTAGTTATATAAAAAGTCGTAAGAAAATGACTTATAAAAAAGTTAATGATATTTTAATGCGGAATATTGTAGATCCTAGTTATGTTCCTTTTAAAGATACTTTAGTTAAGATGAATGAATTAGCACATATTTTAAGAAAAGAAAAAGTGGGACGGGGTTATATTGATTTTGGGGGCGAAGAAGCTAAGGTTGTTCAAGATGAGTTAGGGAAAGCTATTGATATTAAGAAAGTTACAAGAGAAGATGGGGAAAACTTAATTGAAGACTTTATGATCGCCGCTAATGAAGCTGTGGCAGAGTATATTTATAATATGGATTTACCTTTTATTTATCGGGTACATGATAAACCTAGGGAAGAAAAGGTTAATGACTTTTTATCTTTAATAAGTATTTTAGGTTATAGTATTAAGGGGAAAGTAAATTTAACTAGTCCAATAACGATGCAAAAGATTTTAGATGAATTACGGGATAAAAAAGAGTTTGGAACTTTATCGAATCTATTGCTTCGAAGTATGGCAAAAGCGGTTTATAGTACAGATAATATTGGTCACTTTGGATTAGGGAGTAGAGCTTATACACATTTTACTTCTCCGATTAGAAGATTTCCGGATTTAACGGTACATAGATTATTAAGAAAGTATTTATTTAAACATGAGATTAGTAAAAATGAGTTATCTGGACTTAATAATAACCTAGTTTTAATCGCGGCCCATTCTAGTGAAAGAGAACAAGCAGCGGATGATGCAGAAAGAGATTGTTTTGATATGAAAGTTGCGGAATATATGGAAAGTCATATTGGTGAGGAATATATAGCAACGATTGATACGGTTACGACTTTTGGTTTTTATGTAGTTTTAGATAATTTGGTAGAAGGGTTAGTGCATGTAAGTACTTTAAAAGGGGATTATTTTAATTATGTATCAGAATTACTTTCAATGGTAGGTAAAAGTACGAAGAAAATGTATCGAATTGGAGATAAAGTAAAAGTTAAATGTGTAGCTGCTAGTAAAGAAAATAGCACGGTGGATTTTGTCTTGATAGAAGATGGTGAAGATGATGGAAATAAAGAATAAGAAGGCTTATTTTGATTACTTTGTCTTAAGTGAGTATGAATGTGGTATTGCTTTAGTTGGGACGGAAGTTAAAGCTTTAAGGAATAAAAGTGGGGATTTGAAAGATAGTTATGCTATTATAAGAAATAATGAAGTATATTTACTTAATATGTATATACCTAAATATGATGAAGGTAATATTTTTAATCATGAGGAGAG
>CANQHW010000092.1 GCA_947623855.1 uncultured Bacilli bacterium
GGGGCTAGAGAAGTACATAAGATTACCATTATTCCAAGAGGTATGGCTGGAGGTTATACGATGATGCTTCCAAAAGAGGATTCTCAAGGTCCTATGGCTAAAGAAGAGTTAATGGCCCATATTATTGGATTATTAGGTGGTAGAGCTAGTGAAGATCTATTCTTAGGTAAAATAACTACTGGTGCTAGTGATGACTTTAAAAAAGCTACGAATTTAGCAAGAGATATGGTTACAAAATATGGGATGTCAGATTTAGGACCTATTCAATTAGAAGAAGAAAATGAAGGAGTATTCTTAGGAAGAGATTATAATAAAGCGCGTAACTTTAGTGATCAAGTAGCATTAGAAATAGATACAGAAGTTAGAAAGATTATTAATAATTGTTACGAAGAAGCTAAGAAAGTTTTAAAAGCTAATAAAGATTTAGTATTCTTACTTGCAGACACTTTAATGGAAACAGAAACATTAACTAAAGAACAAATAGATTCTTTAGTTAGTACTGGTAAGTTAGTTTCAGAAGATGAAGTTAAACCTGTAGATGTTACTACTACTAAATTAAGAGAGATGGCAAAAGCTCGTAAAATAAAAGGTTATAAAGATATGACTAGAGAAGAATTAGAGAAGGCTTTAGAGGAAACCGAAGAGAAGTAGGTTTCTTTTTTAGTTATATCTTACCTTTAAGTTTGGAAAAATGTCAAAAAATAAAGTACAAATAGTAAAGTAAAAATGGTACAAATAGTAAAATAAAATTGGTACAAATGGTAAAATTATTATTTACATTATAAAAAAAAATATAGTATAATTAGGGAGATTGGAGGGGATTTTATGAACAAATATATTCCTAGAATTTTAGATGATGTTTTAAAAAATAAGATGGAATATATGGGAGCGGTAGTTATTGAAGGACCAAAATGGTGCGGGAAATCAACTACAGCTAAAAATCTTGCTAAGAGTTTAATAGAGTTACAAGATCCAGATAATAAAGTACAATATGATAATATTAATGCTACTAAACCGTCTTTATTTTTAGAAGGTGAGAAACCAAGATTATTAGATGAGTGGCAAATGTATCCGGTAATATGGGATGCAATTAGGACTGATGTAGATCGTACGGGATTAACGGGGCAATATATATTAACAGGTTCTACAACGGGGACTTTTAGTGATAATAAACCTATGCATAGTGGAACAGGAAGAATTACTAAATTAACAATGCGTCCGATGAGTTTATATGAATCGGGGGATTCTAATGGAAAGGTTTCTTTACAAGATATTATTGAGGGAAAAGATATATCAGGTGTAGCGGAATTAGATTTTGATAATCTTATAAATGTTATAATAAGAGGGGGCTGGCCAGCGACTCTTAATATTGCTAATGATAATAAATATAAAATAGTTAAAGATTATGTTAATAGTTTAGTAAATGAGGAAGTTAAAAATTCAAATAGAAATAGTATTAAGATGTTAGCTTTATTAAAAAGTTTAAGTAGAAATATATCAACTGCTACTAATAAAGAAACAATAAGAGAGGATGTTAAAAATGTTTTTTCTAATGAGATATCTAAACCTACTCTTTATGATTATTTAGATACTTTAGAAAAATTGTTTGTAGTAGAGTATGTACCAGCTACTAATTTAAATTTAAGATCTTCTATTCAGTTAAGAAAAACTCCTAAATTAGAATTGGTTGATCCTTCTATAGCAGTTGCTAGTTTAGGATTAAATCGAAATGATTTAATTAATGATTTAAATTATATGGGTTTTCTATTTGAATGTTTATGTTATCGTGATTTAAAAGTATATGCCGATTCAATAGGGGCATCAATATCTTATTATCGAGATAATAAAGATTTTGAAGTAGATTTTATTTTAAAGACAGATAATGATAAATGGGGAGCAATAGAAGTAAAATTAGGAGCTGGAGAAATAGAAGAAGCAGCTCAAAAACTTTTAAAATTTAAAGAAAAAATAGATCTAGAAAAAAGTAAAGAACCAGCATTTTTAATGGTAATTACTGGTGCAACATTGTCATATGTTAGAGACGATGGTGTTTATGTAGTATCTATTGGAACATTAAAAAATTAATTACATTTTAATATATTCGTCAATGAACTCTATCTTAGGTTTAGGATAGGGTTTTCTTTCGTCAGTACGATATACTAAATAATCTAGAGAAGTATTATATAAATTAGCTAATATATTTAATTTTTCTAAAGGAATGACATTGAGACCTTGTTCATATCTAGAATATTGTGCTTGGGTAACTTTAAGAATTTTAGCTACATAAACTTGTTTAAAATCATGGTCTTCTCTTATTTCTTTTAATCTATTAATATTCATATAAAATCACTATATTTATTGTACTTCTTGTTCGCTCATAGCTATTGACAAATATACGCCACGCGTATATAATTATTATATAATAAACATATGGTAAATTATTCAATAATTGACAAAATATTTAAATTTAAATATTTATAATAATTATAGAAAGTAGGTATAGGAATTATGTTTAAGTTTAATCCAGAGAAAGAATTAAAGAAGATCCAACATGGTAATAGAAATAAATTTATTGCTATTGCATTTGTTTTATTAGTAGTTGCTGTAATAGGGTATTCTCATGCATTTTATCAAGTAAGATATTCGAAAAGAATAATCTATACCAGAGTTAAGATAAATAGGTCTAAATCTCAAGATATTGTAGTTAAAGCAACCTTAAATGGTAGTTCTTCAGATTTTCCTGATAATGACGGGAATCATTTTTATGAGTCTTCTTCTTGTGATAATGGAGGTAGTGTAACTTTTAATGAAAGTACTTGGGATGCCGATGTAATAGCTAAAGGTGTGAATGCGGATGGTGATACACCAACAACTACTTGTACAGTTAATTTTATGGGAATGAATAAACCGAATGCTCCGGTTTTATATAATGGGTTAGTTCCAATAACTATTGAAGAAAATTCAACTTATCCAACTGATCCAATATTTACAGTAGCAGACAAGAATTCTACGACTTGGTATAATTATGATCAACATAACTGGGCAAATGCGGTTTTAATAAATAATAATACTGTTGCCAAAGATTTTTCGGGTAATGGTAATCATGGAGAAATAGTTGGAGGAGCAATGATATCTAGTGATGGCTTAGAATTAGATGGCAGTGATGATGGAATATTTATAGGGAACTCTATTAGAGATATATTTTCTACATCTAATACAATACAAGTTAAATTTAAAAGACCTAAAGTTGGTGTACAGGATTCAGTAATTAGTAATTATAATACTACTAATTATGTAAGATATGATTTAACAACTGGTAATCTTAGTAGAATTTACTATAATGGTAGTAAAGCAACTGGTACTGGTAAAACAAAAATTACGGCCGATTTAACAACAGTAACATATGTATTTGATAAAACTGCCGGGAAAATATCGGTATATTATAATGGAGATTTAGATTATGAATTAACAAATACCAATATTACATCTCTAACTCCGGATTTTATAAATGTATATGTAGGAAGAGATGTATCTTCGGGATCGGGTGCGATGGCAGGTACAATAGAAAAAGTAATGGTATATGATGATATATTAACACTTGATGAAATAAAGAAGAATGCTAGTATGACAACAGCGGGGACAGTAGGAGGAACTGGTATAGTAAGTGATCATTTAAAGTTATATTATGATTTTAAGGCTTCTCAAAAATTAGATACTTCTGCTGGGGCAAAGTTAAATATAAATGCTATTACTCAAATGTATGTATGGATTCCAAGATATAAATATCAATTATTTAATACAGAAGGGGGAACAAGTAGTCCTCAAAATATTAATATTGTATTTGAAACAGGAACACCAACAAAAGCAAAAGGAACTAAAAATGGGGAATGGTTAACTCATCCGGCATTTACATTTGGTAATACAGAATTACCGGGATTTTGGGTAGGAAAGTTTGAACCATCTGGTACAATAGATGCTTTAACTATCAAACCAAATATTAAATCTTTAAATTCACAGAAATTATCAGTATTTTTTGATGCGGTGCGAAATATAGATTTAACATATGCAAGCAATTATGATTTAACTTCATCACAAATAGATACTCATGTAATGAGGAATATGGAATGGGGAGCTGTAGCGTATCTAACTAATTCAATTTATGGAAGATATAATCTTGATCATACTTGTATTGATAGTGGATGTGAAGTATGGTTAAATCCAACATGTACTGCTGCTGCTAATGCTGATGGTTCTATTCCTGGTGCTAATACCATAACAGGATGTGCGGGAACAGTAACTGATGCTGCTACTCAATATGGTAAAAAGGCATGTACTGCTGGGTATACATGGAGTGAAGGTGGCGTACATGCGTCGACCACAGATAATATGACAGGTATATATGATATGAATGGTGGAACATGGGAGTGGGTTATGGCGAATGAGCAAGATGCAAATGGTGCTTATCAAAAAGGAAGTGG
>CANQHW010000093.1 GCA_947623855.1 uncultured Bacilli bacterium
TTTTATCCCGATATTTATGCTAAAGATGTCTTTAGTATTGATTATGAAATGTTAAAAACTCGTAAAATTAAATGTTTATTATTTGATTTAGATAATACTTTAGCAACTATTAATGAAACTACTCCTGCTCCTAAAGTAAAAGAATTAATTAATTATTTAGAAGGTTTAAAATTTAAAGTAATTATTATGACTAATTCTTCTAAAAAAAGAGCTTTACCCTTTAAAGAACACTTAAATATTGATACTGCTTATCGCAGTATGAAACCTTTGAAAAGAAAGTTTAAAAAGATCTTAAAAATATATCATTATAAAGTCTCTGAAATAGCTATGATTGGGGACCAAATATTAACTGATGTCTATGGCGCTAATCGGATGGGAATTACCAGTGTTTTTATCAATAAACGTGCTGCCAGTGACTTTGTCTGGTCTAAACTAGGAAGAAAAATAGAAGAATTTATTTTAAACTACTTCCATAAAAAAGATATGTGGACCAAGGGGAAGTATTATGATTAAACGTTGTAGTGGTTGTGGCATCATCCTTCAAAATAGTGATCCTACATCTTTAGGTTATACCCCTGATCTTAAAAATAAACTTTGTATGCGTTGTTTTAAAATGCAACATTATAATTATCCCAATGCTTTAAAATTAACCATCAGTAATAATGATATTATTACTAAAATTAATAAAAATAATTATTTAACCTTCTTTATATTAGATTTTTTAAGTATCTCTAAAGAAGTCTTAACTACTTTTAAAAAAATTAATAATCCTAAAATATTAGTTCTTAATAAAATTGATACTTTACCTAAAAGTTTTAAATTAATCAAAATAAAAAACTTTATTAAAGATTATTATGATATAACCGATGATATTATTTGGTTAAGTGCTAAAAAAGAAGAAGGTGTAACTAAAATCCTTGATATTATGACTGAACAAAATGTTAAAACTTCTTATCTCGTAGGATATACTAATAGTGGTAAAAGTACTATTATAAATAGTTTAACTAAAAAAAATCTTACAACTTCTTATTTACCTAATACTACTTTAGATTTTATTAATTTAAAAATAACTGATAAAACTATAATAGATACCCCTGGTTTAAATTTAGATAATCCTTTATATACTTTAGAAGATTATAAATTATTAGAAAGTATTAGTTTAAATAAATATTTAAAAGAAACAACTTATCAAACTAAAAAAGATATGATAATTAATATCTTAGATAAAATAAGTTTAAAATTAGCTACTTTAAATAGTATTACTATCTATGCTAGTACTAATATAAAAATCAAACGAGTATTTAAAGATAAACTATCTTTACCTAAAAAAACTCTTCAAATTCCTGATAATACTGATATTATCATCCCCGGAGTATGTATAATTAATATTAAAAAAGCTAGTAATTTAGAAATAGGTTTAAATAATTTAAATAGTATGGAAATACGACCTTCATTATTTAGTTAGGAAGTGGTAATATGGCTAAAATAAAATATATGAGTGAAAACTTAGCTAATAAAATTCAAGCCGGCGAAGTTGTCGAAAGAATCTCCTCCGTTGTTAAAGAATTAAGTGAAAATAGTATTGATGCCGCATCTAAAAGTATTACAATTAACTTAGAAAATGGGGGTCTTACCAAAATTGAAGTAATTGATGACGGCATAGGAATGGATGAAGAAGACGCAAGTTTATGTTTTGGAAGACATGCTACCAGTAAGCTTATCCGTGAAGACGATTTATTTTTTATTAATACCCTAGGTTTTAGAGGAGAAGCTCTACCTTCTATTGCAAGTGTTTCAGAAGTAACTTTACTTACCTCTACTGGTAAAGTAGGAACTGAGCTTCATCTTAAAGGAGGTAAAGTACTCTCTAAAAAAAGTGCTCCTGCTTATCAAGGTACTAAAATAACTGTAACTAATTTATTCTATAACACCCCTGCTAGATTAAAATATTTAAAAAGTGAACAAGCTGAATTAAATCATACTATCAGTTTAGTAGAAAGACTAGCTTTATCCCATCCAGATATTAAATTTACTTTAACTAATAATGCTAAAGTTATAGTTAAAACTAGTGGAAGTAATGATTTAAAGAAAACTATTCATGAAATATATGGTTTACAAGTATCTTCTAAATTAATTGAAATCAAAGGTAGTAATGATGATTATGATGTTTATGGTTATATTTGTAAACCGGAAATCTTAAAATCTAACCGTAATCATATGATAACTATAGTAAATGATAGGGTAGTAAAAAATATGGATTTAAATAGAGCCATAAATGATGCTTATTATACTTATAAACCTGATATTAAATATCCTATAGTTGTCTTAAAAATTGATACTGATCCTACTTTAATTGATGTTAATATTCATCCTACTAAACAAGATATTAAATTAAGTAAAGTAGATGAGTTATATAACTTAATTGTTGGTTTAATAAAAGATGCTTTATACCAAAATTTATTAATTCCTGTCATGAATATTAAACCTCAATCCGAAATAGAAAACGAAAATATTGTAAATAATTTTATCCAAGAAGAAGAAAGTATTTATAATGCTAAAGATAATGATAATATTCAAACTACTCTTGATTTAAGTTATAAAGAAACTAAACCTGCTATTATAACTCCTAACGAAAAAATTAAAAATCTAGTATTATATCCTGTAGGATTAGCTCTAGGAACCTATATCATCGCCGAAAATGAAGATGGTATCTACTTAATCGATCAACACGCCGCCCAAGAACGTATTAACTATGAAAAATATCTAAACGCCCTAAAAAATGAAAAAGTCTCTACCACTAAATTATTAATCCCAATAACTATTGAATTATCTAGTAGTGAGTTTAATAAAATCCAAGAAAATATGAATTTACTTACTAAAATGGGCTTTACTCTCGAAGAGTTTGGGATTAATACTTATTTAGTCAAAGAACATCCTACTTGGTTAAAAGTAGGGTATGAAGAAGAACAAATACGTAAAATAATTGATTTAGTTATTGCCAAAGAAGCTGATTTTGATTATATTAAATTTAATGAACATATTGCTATTACCTTAGCATGTAAAATGAGTATTAAAGCTAATATGCATATTAGTTATGAAGCTATGGAAGAACTATTACAAGAATTAGTCAATACCTCTAATCCTTATAACTGCCCCCATGGCCGTCCGACGATTATTCATTTTACTAAATATGATTTAGAAAAAATGTTTAAACGTGTAATGAATTAGAGGTGAAAAAATGCAAACATTTTGTGAAGTATATGAAATTAAAGATAATGGAGTCTTAGTTCATCGTGGAGTTATGTTAAATAACCGTGAAGAAAAAGCTAATTTAGAACATATTATTAATAATAATACCTTTGAACATAATAGTATTTATGTTGCCATATTTTTAGAACCAGAAAATGATTCTTTCGCCGTATCTAATGTCTTAACCTCTCTTCCAGTTTTAGTAAATAGTTATAATATTCCTAAATTAATGGCCATTATTGGTAGATTAAAAAAGATGCATAGTAAAGAAAGAATAACTTATGCTATCTTAAACTTAAAAAGTTTAAGTGATATCTATGACTTTGAATATCTAGATTTTAATCAAAATGCTATCTTAAATTATCAAGAAGCCCTAAAAACTTTCTATGCTGAAAAACTAGGAGTTTTAAAACCTGAACAAGAAAAGATGTTAAAAGAATATCGAACCTTTAACCTCGAAAAATTTTTATTTACTAATCCTACCCAAGAAGCCATTAGTAATAAAAATTCCGGACTTATTATCCTAACTCCCGATAAAGTTTATGAACTACCCGAAACTCATACTTATCATTATGTATCCTCTCAAGTTGGATTAAGCCGGCACTATAATGACCCCACTTATATGCATATTTGGGTCGATAAACAAGCTTTAAAAGGTAATGTTATCATCTCCATTAATCCTTTAGAATTACTCGTATATCGCAGTGCTAGTTTAAATGCTTTTCAAAAGAAATATTTAAGTGATTTACAAACTAAAATTATCAATCTAGAACAAACCCATAAACAAAAAATTGAAAATGAAGGAACCTTCATCTATACTTATAATAATGTTCCTGGTATTATTTCCTTTTTTGATAAACAAGCCATTAATTCTTTAACTGAAACTGAAGTAAAAGAATTAATTGCCGAAACCAATAAAAACTATTACGAACCTATTACAGTACAACATAAATAATTTATCTAAAAACCACTCCAAGAAAAAAAGATTTATTGCACTTAAAAGGACGTGCAGTTGTTAAATTAAATTTTGGTTAGAGGTAACTGCCCGTGAATTTATATTTAAATTGTATGTATCTTAGCTTAGGAAAAGATTACTTTTTAAGTAACC
>CANQHW010000094.1 GCA_947623855.1 uncultured Bacilli bacterium
CATAGTTTTTATTTTGTCCATAGGGTCCATTACAACAACTTTATCTTTCTTAATTTCGTAGACTACGACAAAATGATTATAACCATTTGCTAAAACAATATGAAAAATTGCCGGCAGGATTAAGTCATCAGGAATATTTTTATCTTCACATTTAATACCCTTAGCTGAAAATCCATATTTTTCCATTGCTTTAATTAGATGATAAGCACTTGTACCCTTGCTAGTAGTACATGTATCAATGCGTAGCACTTCTTTATTAATGTATCCATTATAGTACATTATAATCGATTGCAAACATGATACACCACAATCTGTAGCATCACTTTGTTTCACAAAATATTTTTTCATTTCTATTTCTCCCTTCTACTATATATATTTGCAGTTTACACCCCATTTTCCTTTTTTTTTGCGAAAATTTTTTAAATTTTTTTTCAAAAATTAAAAAATTTCCCAGAAGTATGGGAAATAAAATTTTTAAAAAGTTTACTCAAATTTTTGCTGCAAACTTTTTTATTTCATCATTTTTTCAAAATTTTTTTGACATTTTTTACTTATTGTAATAAGTTTCTAGTGAAAACAAGTTGTTCTAAAAACCGGTTTAAGCGTTTTAATTAACCCTGCCGGTCGGAACAACTTGTTTTTTTATGCATTTAACTCTTGTAAACTTTTTATCGCTTCCTCAAAAGTAGATACAGCTACTAGTTTAATTTTTAATTTATATTCTTTTTTAACATCTAAAGCTTCTTCATAATTTTCTTTTGGAACTATAAATAAATCACATTTATCTTTCTCGGCTCCCAGTAATTTATATTTTACGCCCCCAATTTCCCCGACATTACCTTCCGCATCGATGGTTCCAGTACCAATAATTTTCTTACCACCCGTTATATCTTCTTCAACTAAATGATTATAAATTGCTAACGCCGTAATAAGTCCCCCACTTGGTCCGGATTCATTATCTTTCGTTGCAATTTTAATCTCCGGATTAGTTTCTAATTCATAATGGGTACTCGATAAAATCCCTATTTTACGTCCATCTGATGTATCGTAAAGATGAGCACTACATGTAAGCAAACGTCCCTCACGCCTTACTTCAATAGTAACCGTATTAATGTCTTCATCTAAAGAAGCAATAACCTCTCTAACATCATTAATCGTCTTAACATCTTTCCCATTAACCCTAATTATTTCATCATATAGTTTAATATCCGTCTTCGCTTCTTCGTCCATATAAACTACTACCAGTTGTTGACTCTTTATCTTAACTTCTTTACCAGCATAGTTATAAGCGGTTATTGTAGCATTACTAATCGCTTCTTCTAAATCATATCTTTCTCTTTTATCCATTTCTTGCACGGTTTCATCGTCATATGTAATATCACTAGCTTTACTAACTTCCCAATTTTTATTAATTAAAGAAAGAGCTAAAGACGGCACTGTCCCCTTAATCATACTAACGTAAGCCATTCCAAAAGACCCCACACTTTCATATGTCGGTATAACATTTATTCGTTCATCAATCATAATTACTCCACCCGGAGCTTCAATAACATAAGGTAAAGGAAAACTAAAAACAACCACAATTAAAATTAATAAACTTAAAAACAATTTATTTTCTTTAATATAATTTATTAATTTTTCATAAAATTTACTAACCATTAATTAAGTCACCTACTAGTAATTATATCATTTAACGAGGTCATTATGAAAAAGAAATCTTTTAATCTATTTTTAATCTGTTTAATTTGTTTATTTATTTACTTTATCTTTACACATAAAACCTTAATAACTACTAGTATTATTGATAGTAGTAAATTATTTTTTTATAAAGTTTTCCCCTCTCTTTTTCCCATGTTTATTCTATCTAGTATGTTAATAAGTCTTAATACACCTTACTATTTAAGTAAAATAATTAAGTTTAAAAAAGTATCTTCTCTAAGTATCTATGTCTTATTTTTATCTTTAATAAGTGGAACTCCCAGTAATGCTTTCATCGTTAATGAATTAATCTCCAAAAACAATCTAGACCAAAAAAATGCTTCCCTTTTACTAACATTCTCCTTTTTCACTAATCCTTTCTTCTTACTTAATATGTTAAGTTTAATCTTCCCTCCTAATTTAGTATTAAAAATAATTCTTGCTCATTACTTACCTAATTTTATCTTACTTTTCTTTACACCCATCAAAAATATTCCTCTAACTTCCGAAGAAAATATAAATTATAGTAGCATAATTCCTACATCTATTAAAAAAAGTCTTACTACTTTAATAACTATCCTTGGTACTATTGTATTCTTTAATCTCTTAATTCTTTTAATTCCTAAAGATTATCTCTTCTTATCTGGTTTTTTAGAAATTACTAACGGACTTAATCTCTTACCCACCCTTAATATTGCACTAAATTTAAAAGCTTACCTTGCTTTAGCTTATCTTTCTTTTGGGGGTATATCTATAATTATGCAAATAAAAAGTATCTTAAATGATACAGATACCCCTATAACTCCTTTTTTAAAATCGCGAATTTATCACATAATTTTTTCTTTTTTAATTCTTTCCTTAACAAACGTCTAATGTATCCACATCCAAATCATCCGTTCCCATTTTTATAAGTTCAATATCATGAACCCGATTATCATCTTTATGATTTAAAACAGGTATAGTTATTTTTAATAGATAATTTACCCCATTACTCAAAAAGCAATAAGAAGCACCATCTGTACTATATTCTCCATCATCCAAAATCCACTTTTCATTATCATACTCTAATTCTTTTTCTTTTACTAATAAGTCTTTAGTTGAGTTATCTTTAAAAGTAAAGGTATAACATAAAATCGTCCCACTTACACTACATTTTTCTACTCTAATAAGGTCGTTTTCAATCCATTCATTTTGAATAATCCTTGTAATTGTTGATCTATTTAAAGTATCATTAATATTATCATTACTTAAAGAATTCTCCCGCTTTACATCACCTAATAAGTTAAACATAAATACTAAAACAAGTGATACTAGAGCAATACTTACCATTAATTCCACTAAAGTAAATCCTTTATTCTTCATTCTCTACATTTCTCCTTGCTATTTTAATATTACTATAACTATATAAATAATGTTCATTACCTTGTAAAGTTATATCACTACTTTCATATTCTTTTTTATCTATTTTAGTCTTATATTCAATTATCAAACGATATGCATTTTCCTCATTTCCACTTAAAGTTCTAAAATAATTTACAGCTCCCGGTGTTAAATTTCTTAATTCTTCATTCGAAGCACATCTAATACTATTATCTGTATTCATACAACTAGTTAAATCCGACACATCATATCTTGTAATATATATATTTTCAACTTCTAATCTTCCCCCATCTGTTAAAGCTTCACAAAAATTTTTCTTATCTTCTTCGGAAGGATTATTATTACCATTTTCATCTCTTAAATTATATAAAGAATCATCATGACAAGTAAATGTCGCAAGTAAAGGCATTTTCCCTGCACTATTGGGAGTTTCTAAATGATCTTTAATATATTGTTCTAAATTTAGAGAAACTAAAAAATCTTCAATATAAAAAGTCCGATAAACATAAGTAACATCATCAAAAGTCATATCTCTTCTTTCTTGATTTAAAATGGATATAAAAGACCCATAAAGCATTATAAGTATAGTCATAATAACTGCAATAACTATAATTGTTTCGACAAAAACAAAACCTTTTTTATTCATAGTTAAACTTCCTTCTCTACTACTTTAAATTTTACTTCGATATTTCTTTTATTACCTTTATCTAAATAAACATTAATCATGGTTTGATTAGTAACTCTACTTTCTAAATCAAACTCCGCAATAACATAGTTATTTCCTCTTTTATTTAAAAATTCAATATTTCTAATTCTGTTATCTACTACTACTAAAACATCTTCTAAATTACTTTTAGAACTCATAAGTATTTGATAAGTCTTAGTATCTTTCCCATTATTAGTTACTAAAACTTTGCGATAATCATTATCTAAAGTTGTACTAATTTCTTTCTTTAAATTTTCTTGTATTTCAATAATTAAATCTCCTCTAGTATAAAAAGATGTTGTCTTTTCTCCTGTAATATTATCTAAAATTAGATAGGTTAAGTAAGCTACAATTACAATTAAAATTAATACAAAAATAATACTTTTAATAATTTCTCTAGTTAAATTTTCTTGTATCACTTAACTTCACCTTCTATTCTTAAAAATATTATATCATAAATACTTATAATTTTCGATACTTTATAAAACGATATCCTATCCGATAAATAATTCTTATTGTGGCATAAATAATACTATAAGAATACAAGTCTTTTAAAACT
>CANQHW010000095.1 GCA_947623855.1 uncultured Bacilli bacterium
GTAGGGAACTAATCGCGGCTTCACTACTATATAGTTCTTTTCCTTTCGCCGCAATGGCAACCGCAATCATCTTTTTACCCTTTAAATCTTGCGTTGCATACATCGGATTTAACCTATCCATAAATATTTTTAAATCGCCAGACAAAATATTCCATCTGGTTGGTGTTATAAACAAAATATGTTCTTCATTTTTTAAAATGTCGATATTGTTTTTCATATCATCCGTAAAATCACAAACCCCATTCTTATCACAATCCATACATCCCGTACACAAATGAATCTTTTGATTTCCCGGTGTAATTATCGTTGTTCTAATTCTTTCCTTAGCTAATCCTTCTTTTATTTTATTTGCTAAATAATAAGAATTTCCTTCTCTTCTTGAACCCACAATAATTACCATAATAATTCCTTCTTTCATCTAGTATTATGTTCTAAAAAATCTTTCTTATACCGTATATATTGTCAATTTTTGTAAAACATAATATTAGGTGATGTTATGAAGAAAATGCTTATTAATTGTAGTTTACTTTTTTTATTCCTCTTTAGTAGTGTTATCGCCGCAACCGAAAATAATTTAAATGTTTTCCTAACTCAAGAAGATCTTCTTCATGAACCTAAAAAAATCAAAACTTTATGTAGTTATGATTTTTGTTTAAACTTAAAAAATGCTACCCGTTTAGTTCAATTAAAAGATTATCGGGAAAAATACTTAATCTATTTAGAAAATAATTACCAAGAAGATCTCCTAAATGAAGTTAAAACCAAAGGTATCTTTGCTACCAAAATTATTTATGAATAAATCCCTTGATAAGTATTCCTTTTCTTCATTTCTTTATCAATATCATTTATCAGATTCGTCTTCATAAGTAAAAAATCCGGTGCTATTAAATCCTTCTTACTAAAATCAGAAGTAATTCGATGAATTACTATTTCTGGTCTTAATAATTCTAATTGTTTTATAACTATATCGATATATTCTTCCTTACTAAGTAATTTAAACTTCCCACTTTTATATATCTCTTCTAAAAAAGTCCCCCTTAATATTGCTAACATATGAAACTTAACACCCCAAATAGGTAACGTATTTAATAATTTAACTGTATTTAACATATCTTCTTCCGTTTCATAAGGTAAAGAATTAATAATATGCACAACTACCTTAATATTTCTTTCATTTAATTTATAAACCATATCTTTAAAATTTTTAACATCATGACCTCTATTTATAAAATTTAAAGTCTTATCCTTACTACTTTGTAACCCTAACTCAATCGTTAAATCCGTTTTTTTATTTAACTCACTTAAATAATCTAAAACCTTATCGGAAATTGCATCACTTCTTGTTGCAATATCAATACCTACCACATCTTCAATCTCTAAAAATGGTTCATACATCTTCTTTAAATATTCCACCGGAGCAAAAGTATTCGTCCCTGCTTGAAAATATGCAATATATTTACAAGGTGCCCATTTCTTATCAATAACTTCTTTAATCTCATAAAATTGTTTTAATAAACTTTTCTTAGGATCTCCTCCAAACGAACCCGATCTTTCTAAACAATATATACACCCCTTATTATTCTTAATATTTGGACATCCTAAATTAGCATTTAAACTAATCTTCGCTACTTTTGTGTGATATTTCTTTTTATATTCATAATTTAAAGTATGATATCTTTTATTATCTAAAGTATAACTAAACATAAAACCACCACTAAGTATTTTATCATAATGTCAAGTATCTTTACAAATATTAACAAATTATTTAAATAATTGGGTATAATAAAAAAGAAAGAGGTAGTATATATGTTATTTATTAAATTAGACAAAAAATTATATGAATTACCTATGGGTGATTTATATCGTGAAGAATTAGGAAGTAAAGTATCTAAAGATATTATTAGTATTGATGGTTTAAGTGATGTAAATACTTATAAAGTATTATCTAAAGTATTTAATAATGTTGCTAATTCCCTAAATGCTCTTGCTTTAGATTATGAATTAGAATCTCTAATAACGAGTACCAAAAATTTAGAAAAAAGATATGCTAGTGAAGGAAGATACTCTCAAAGCAATGCAGAGCTTAAAAAAGCTTTGTTAGTAACTTTAGAATATTATCAAAAAGTTTTAAATAATAATCCTTCTAAACATCTTTAATTATTGACTTTTCTTTAAAATAATTATATGATAATACCACTTTAAAGGAGTGGTTTTTTTATGGTAGAAGATTATATGCTAATACCCGATAATGATTCTAAATTTAGAAATAAAGTTTTAGGAATTAATTATAAAAATATTGAAGAATTCCAAGATTTAATAATTTTTACTACCGAAGAAGATAAAAAATTTTTTGTAGATAAAAGAAGAGCTCATAAAAGAATAACTAGTGATCAATATAAAGATATTCAAATTGATGATACTAACTCTAATATTATTTATTGTGATACCGAAAATAAAACCCATATCTATCTTCGTAATAAAGAAGGATTTTTAGCTAAAATAGCTAAAACTAATCTTCGTTATTTAAACTTTATAAATGGTACTTATTATTTTGCTTCTTCTAAAGATAATCTTCAATATGATGCCTCTTTAATAAGTATTAATAAACAAGGAATAGTTACCTCTTTTACTAATAATTCTTATCATATAACTAGTATCTTTAATCCTAATTTAAATCTCTATTTACTTAGTAACGGTAATTATGCCGATCTTGTTAAAATAGAAAATACTAAACTTTTAACTTTATATTCTAATTTATATTTACCAACTTATGATAATCAAGCTATTTTATATAACGAAGGACTTATTTCTCTAAATAAAAATAATCAATTAGAAAGTATTACTAATCTAAAAAAAGTTACTTATCTAGGTAATAATTTATATAAACTATGGAGTGAAGAAGGAGAAGGTTTATGGTATACCCCTCTAGGTCTTATAAAAGAACCTTTAAAAGATAATATAATCCAAACTCTTCCTAATGCTAAAGAAACATTTGAAAATTCTGGAATTTATGTCTTTGGAGTTAAAAATAGTAAAACTAATACTACCGAATTAATTAAAATAGTTAATCAAGATAAAACTCTTTATCATACCTCTTTAGGAGTATTTAATGATTCTGTATTTTTACCAGGTAATCTTCTTGTCTTAAAAAAAGAAATAGCTAATAAAACCTATACTTGTCTTTTTAATAAATATGCTACTAAAATACTTACTCTTGATTATGATGCTCCCGTTAAATATATTAGTAAACAAGGTTACAGAGATTACGAAGTATATAAAATAGGAATGAATTACTATATGTATAATGGTATTAAACTAGTATTAATAAACCTAAATCCTCATAAAGATATGTATATCGCTGGCGTTCGAACTATCCTAGGAGATATTGCTCTAAATACTTATAATCCAGAAGAATTTAATAAATGGCTTACTTACTTTAATAATCCTTCTTCTAAAACCGATATTGCTGATACTTTATTAAAATTATATACCCCTTCTGTAGAAGAAAAATACCCTAATTTAGTAAGGAGAATAAAATAATGGAAGAACTTGATATTAAAACTATCTATACTAAAAAAATCCCTGTTTATAAAGATCAAAAAATAATTAAATATATCAGTGGTAATCTTAGTTGTTTAACTCTAAATAATAAGCCTCTAACTAACTATTATCCCAATATAAAATATTTAAAAATAGATGATTATTATAAAGTAGCTTACTATATCCAAATTAATAATGAAATCATAACTAGATATAAAGTAATAAAATTCCAAAGAGATATAAATAATCATATAATACCCTTCCAAGAACAAATTATTATTAATGATTTATATCGTTATATCTACTATTCCGGTAATCAAACTCTAACAGTAGATAAAGATGGTTTATATAGCTATATTGAATTAAATCCTCAAAGTCCTTATTACTTAAAACCTTTATATCCCTTTATCTTTACTATGGTAAGTTCCTTTGATTTAGAATACCCTTTATTTGCTAAAGTAAATATTGGTCTTAATAAAGGTTATATCTATCGTCTTACAACTCCTATAGAAAAATTATCTATTAATGATTTATTTACTAAAAAAGAAGTAGAGTACTTAAATGGTTTATTTCATCAAGCAGATACTACTGCTTTAGATAAATTATCTCACTATGCCCCTAAATTAACCTTACATTTATGATTTTACAATAAATAACAATTTACACTAGACAAATTATTTGCTATTAGCTATAATTATATATAGAGATACCATGGTGG
>CANQHW010000096.1 GCA_947623855.1 uncultured Bacilli bacterium
AAAAATTTCTTTTATATTCTTCTTTTACCTTTAAAAGTTCTAAATAATGGCTCCAACTCAATTGCCCAGGCAATGCTTGGGCAATTAAAAAATACAAATAAAATCTTCTCATGTATTCCAAATTACTTTTAGAATAACCATTCCCATATTCTAGAGTAAATCTAATAGAGAGATTTTTTAAAATATGTTCACCGTATTTCGCTCGTTTCTCCCCTTTTTGAAAATTAATAACAATATTTTCACCAATATGCCAGTAAAGATTAACTAATTCGGTATTGGCGAATCTTAGTACTCTTTTTCTGCTACTTTCGATTAATTCTTTAATTTCTTTATACATTTTTTCTTCTAGTTCTTGTTCGGTTAAATTTTCTACTTTTAATTTTTCCATATTCTCCTCCTATTTTTACAATTAAAAATAAATTTAAGGTGCTCACTTTTTAGCATCCTTAAATTTATCCCTCTATAATATATATTAACAATTTTCCCTCGATTTCCTTTTTTTCGAGAGAATTTTTTAAAATTTTTACCAAATAAAAAAAGAAGAATTAATCTTCTTCAACATTAAATTTAATCAACTTACATTTTAATTCAAAACCCACTTTTTTATAACATTTATTAGAAGAAACATATTCATAATTAGTATAAACGATTGGTCTTAATTTAGATTTAAAACTATTTTTTATCATTCCATATATTAAATTAGGCATGTAACCTTTACCTCTTTCTAAGGGTAAAGTATAAACATTTCCAAACTCTGCCATGTTATCGTGAACAGTATAGCTAGCATAAGCAACAATTTTATCATCGCGCCATACATAAAAATTATTAGAATTTATCCATCTAGTAACAAACATTACATTCACATCCCAAGAAGGAGAAGAATAATCAAGCGATTCTTCAAAACATTTAGCTAAATATTCTGTGTCTTTAATAGTTGGTTTATCTATCTTACCATTAACTTTCTTAGGTACAATTATTTTTTTACATTCATAACAACCGCAAATATAGGGTTTACCTTTTAAATACTTCCAATTAATATTTTGTAAATACTTATAAAAATCTTCTTGACAAACAAAAGTTAATAATTCATTAATTAAGTTTTCTAATATTGTGATAACTTTTAAATATGTATCTTCTCGTTGATTTTTTATCCATATCCATATGACATTACCAAATACGATGGCGTAATCTTGGTTATCGGTAATAATTTTACAATTTTTATCATCTAAATTATGACTTATTAACTCATAAAAAGGTTTATCTTTTTTAAAAGTTTTATCATTTAATAATTTAAAATCTTCTTGGGATATAAAATTCATTATACTCCTCCTATTTTCTATTTATATTCACATACTTTCCATAAACTATTACGTTTACTATTTTCTCTTACAATAAGACCTTTGGTTTGCATTTCTTTCATTCTACTTTTTATAGTTCTTAAGGATTTATGAACTTTTTTAGCTATTTCTTCTTGGTTAATGGTGGGATCATTAGTAATAAGATTAATAATAGCTTGTTCTTCTAAAGATATAATATTATTATTGGTTTTAGCTTCTTTATTTTTATCATATTGAATGTGGAGATAGCGATTTTTTAATTCATAATTAGTATTAGATAGTAAATTATAGAAAAATTTTTCTAAAAAAGAGATATCTTCATATATATTTTTATTAAAATTACGATAATTAGCTCGAACTAAGGCATTGCGAAAATACCAAGAATTATTGGCAAAAATATCATCATTTATTTCAAATCCAAAAGTTTTTAAATATTTAATTATAAATACGGCGGTCGTTCTGGTATTACCTTCACAAAAAGGATGTATTTGCCAAATATTAGAAGTAAAATGGCATAAATGTTTGATGGCTTCAGCAAAGGATAAATCTTTATAAGAAAAATTTTTTTCTTCTTTAAAATCATATTCTAAAGCATCCATTATCGTTTCATAAGAAGAGTAAATTACAGTATCATCATTTAAAACCCATTCTTTTTTAGAAAAGTTATAATCTCTAATATGACCAGCATGTTTATAAATACCGGTGAATAATCTTTTATGGATACTAATAAGTTCTGTAGGATTAAAATTAAAAGAATTTTCACTTAAAACTTCGGTAATTTTTACGGAAACTTTATCGGCTTCTTCACTACTTTCTTCTTCTGTAACACGTTTATCATGAGCTTTATAATAATTATCGATTCTTTTTTCAACTTCTTTTAAGGAGATATCTCCTGCAATGTGTTCTTTAGCAGTATCGACTAAGTATTTCGAAGGTTTTAAACCGTCGACGTCTTGTAAGCCCATAGCGGTTTCCCATATTTTGGCCTTTTCTATTTCGTCGGGATCGGCTTCCTTAATATAAAAAGATAATTCTTCCATTTTTATCACCTATTAGTATTATACCACTTTTTAGGTATTAATCCAATATAAAAGTGCAAAAATTGCACTTTAAAATACGTTTTTTGCACTTTTATTCTTCTTTGACGATTAAACTTTCGGTATTTTGCATTTCTTCGGGAGCCATGATATCCATATAATCAAGAACGGTTTTAGCTACATTAATTAGACTACCGTTTTCTAGTTTTATTTTTTTATCGGTAATAATAAATGGTACTAAAGATAGGGAATGGGTAGTAACGGGTTTATTATTAGCATCTAACATATAATCAGCATTCCCGTGATCGGCTAGGATAATCATTTTATAAAAATTGTTATTGGCTACTTCAATAAGTCTTCCTAGGCATAAGTCCACAGCTTCTAAAGCGCCGATAGTGGCATCATAATTACCAGTATGGCCCACCATATCAGGATTGGCGTAATTCATAAAGATAAAGTCATAATCTTCTTCCATACATTTAACGGCTTGTTTAGTAACATCAACAGCACTCATTTCAGGTTTTAAATCATAGGTAGCAACTTTAGGAGAAGGGATTAAGAATCGATCACATTTATCTAGTTTTAATTCAACTCCCCCGTCAAAAAAGTAAGTAACATGAGCATATTTTTCGGTTTCAGCGATACGGGCTTGAGATAGTCCTAATTTAGATAGATATACTCCTAAAGGATTCGTAACTTCTTTTTTGGTAATTAAAAATTTACTATTTATAGCTTCATCTATTTTATACATTGTTAAGACTTTTAAGTTAGGTAGTTTAACAGTGGGAAACTCATTAAACTCGGGATTAGTTAAACAATTTAATATTTGTTTAGCGCGATCTGGGCGAAAGTTTAACCACATAAAGGCATCACCATCACGAATATATTTAGTTCTATCTAATATTAATGGGGGAATAAATTCATCGGTTATACCTTTTTTATAACAAGCATCAATTCCAGTTTTTATATCAGGTATTAAAACACCAAGTCCTTGAGTAACCATATCATAATATTTTTTAGTTCGATCCCATTTTTTATCTCTATCCATAGCATAATATCTTCCACATATAGAGTTAACTTTTCCCATATTATTACTTACTAAATAATCATTTACTTCTTTTAAATATTCATAAGAACTATCTACAGCAGTATCTCTACCATCAGTTATAGCATGATAGCAAATATTTTTAACTCCTTTTTTATGTAACTTTCTTAATATTTCCATTATTATATTTAAATGAGAATGGATTCCTCCAGGGCTTGTTAAACCCATTAAATGTAATGTTTTATTATTTTCTAGAACATAATCTACTAATTCATTAAATTCTTCGGATGTTTCTAAATCATTTTTAACAAAATCTAAATTTTCCATTTCAGGTTGTTTTATTAGTCTTCCGGCTCCGATAGTAGTATGTCCTACTTCACTGTTTCCCATTTGACCTTTAGATAATCCTACTGCTTCTTCGGAAGCTTTTAATAAACAGTGAGGATAATTTTCCCATAAATTTATAAAATTTCTAATATTACTATTTAATACGGCGTTTCCATGTTTTTCTTGTCTCATTCCAAAGCCATCTAATACTATCATTAATACTTTTTTCATATCTTCACGTATAATCAATCTTATAGAAATATTAATTAATTTCTTATTGATTGATCCCTTTCTATTTATATTTTTTATTA
>CANQHW010000097.1 GCA_947623855.1 uncultured Bacilli bacterium
TTGATGTTTATTTTGGATATTGTTTTCTCTTAAAGTTGTATCAATATATTCTAAGTCTTTTAATTTATCTTTGGGGATTTTAGTTAGATAATAAATTAAGTTAATTAAATATTCTTTATTAGTATGTAAAATATGAAAAAACATTTTATCATTAGTTATGGGTACGATATTTTGGTTCATATGTATAATCTCCTTCCTGGTAAAGAAACTATACACTAAATAAAAAGAAAAGTAAAACTGCAGATTTAGGGCGTTTTTTGACCAATTTAGAAAATTAGTATTTCCCATACTTCTGGGAAATATTTAATATTTTATCTATTTAAAAATACCTTACAAAGTAAGGTAGAAACTGGGTTTAATTCATGTTTTTAATTCTTTTAAAAATAAAATACAGATTTCACTACTTTTTGGGGTTAAAATCGACCAATTTTAAAAATTGGTAAAATTTTATTTTTTATCATAATCATCTAAAAAGCTATGATATTTTCCATTTTTTTTAGTTCCTAAAACACAATTTAAATTAATATTATCTAAAGATTTATAGATATTATAATCAATATTAGCATTTACTTTTCTTAATTCATTAATTAAATTTTTTATTTCTTTTCGTTTACTTGTTTCTTCATTAAGTGCACATTTCTCGGTAAAATGACAAGCACAATTTAAAAATTCTAAATTATTATATTTTTTCCAGGCAATAATATCATTTTCTTTGATGAGATACATTGGTCTTATAAGTTCTAAACCTTTAAAATTATCACTGTGAAGTTTGGGCATCATGGTTTTAAATTCTGCGGCATAAAACATGGCGAGTAAGGTGGTTTCGATGACATCATCAAAATGGTGTCCTAAAGCAATTTTATTGCATCCTAATTCTTCAGCTTTATTGTATAAATGTCCTCTTCGCATCCGTGCACATAAGTAACAAGGGCTTTTCCCGGAAGCAATATCGACCACATCAAAGATATCACTTTCAAATATTTCAATAGGAATATTAAGTAATTTAGCGTTATCTAAAATTTTTTTCCGGTTTTCCTTAGTATATCCCGGATCCATTACAACGAAATGGGCTTCAAAATGAATCTTACCATGACGCTGTAATTCTTGGATACATTTAGCCATTAGAAATGAGTCTTTACCCCCACTCATACATACCATAATTTTATCATTTTCTGCAATTAAATTATAAGTTTTTAAAGCTAAAATAAATTTACTCCAGATGGGTTTACGAAACTTTTTTATTATACTTCTTTCTATTTCTTTATTTTTATCCATTTTATCACTTAACTTTCTTTAAACGTAAAGAATTTAATACGACGGTTAAACTACTGAAGACCATGGCTAATGATGCTAAAGAAGGACTTATGGTAATATTTTTAAATAACCCCATAGCTATAGGAATCATTAAGGTATTATATAAAAACGCCCAAAATAAGTTTTCTTTAATAATCCGCATAGTTTTAGTACTTATTTTAAATAAATTAATAATATCATATAAATCATTGTGCATTAGAATAACTTCGGCACTATCTGCGGCGATATCTGTTCCACTATTTAAACTAACTCCAATATGGGCTGCGGTTAAACTAATGGCATCATTTATACCGTCTCCTACCATCATAACTTGGTGTCCAGCTTGGATTTTTTCTTTAACTATTTTACTTTTATCTTCAGGCATAACTTCGGCCATAACTTCTTTTATGCCTAATGTTTCGGCGATTTTATGGGCCGTAACTTTATTATCTCCGGTAAGCATTATAACTTCTTTACCTTTTTTTTGAAGTTCGGTTATGGTTTTTAGACTATTTTCTCTTACAATATCTTGCATTCCTAATAAACAAACGATTTTTTTATCAATAATGCCATAAATAAGACTGGAACCCATATTAGCTAAGATGGTTGCATCTTCTTTGACAGTATTTTTTATTTTTAATTTAGTTAAGAGTTTTTCATTACCTAAATATATTTCTTGATGAGATATTTCGCCTTTTATACCAAGACCTGGTAATTCTTTAAAATTGGTTACTTTTTTATTTTGATTGGTTAATATTTCTTTTAAAGAAATAGCTAAGGGATGATTAGATAACTTTTCAAGACTACCTATATAGGAAAGTAATTCTTTATCTTTTAAGTGACTATAATTATAAAATTTAGCGATTTTTAATTTACCATAAGTTAGAGTTCCGGTTTTATCAAATATAATAGTATCAATATCTTTAAGGCTTTCTAAAACCGTACTATTTTTTATTAAGATACCTTTTTTGGCGGAAGATCCTTCACTTACTACTACTGCTAAAGGTGTAGCAAGACCTAAAGCACAAGGACAAGCTATAACTAAAACAGCGACGAAATGATTAAGGGCGATGGTAAAACTTACGCCCATGAATAAATAAGTGCATAAAGTTAGGAAAGCGATAGAAATAATGGCCGGGACAAAATAACCACTGATTTTATCGGCAACTTTAGCAATAGGAGGTTTACTTCCAGTAGCTTCTACTACTAATTTTACAATACTAGAAATAAGGGAATCAGGTCCAATATTTATGGCTTCATAAGAAATAAGACCTTCTATAAGAATGCTACCTGCTAAAACTTTATCTCCGACGAGTTTTTTGACTGGTTTACTTTCACCGGTAATAAAACTTTCATCAACATAAGCTTGGCCTTTAGTTACTACTCCATCAACGGCGATTTTGGCACCAGTTTTACAAACTAAAATATCGTGGGGGTTGATAGAGCCGATATCTACTTCAATTAAATCGCCATCTTTTTCTAAAAAAGCTTTACTAGGAGTTATTGTGACTAATTCTTTTAAAGCGGATTTAGTTTTTTCTTTACTATGATAATCAATAAATCTTCCTAATTTAATAAAAAAGATAATTAAAGCACACGACTCAAAATAAAGGTTATGAACCATCATAGTATTACCCATAAATAATAAAAGCATATGATAGATACTATATATGTAACTGGAAAGAACTCCTAAAGCTACTAAAGTGTCCATATTCGGAGCGTGATGGATAATATTTTTACCACCATTTATGAGAATATCTTTACCATAGATAATAAAAGTAGTAGCAAGAAGAAATAATGCAATAGCATAATTAAAAGGATGTTTTAAAGATAAAAAAGGTATGGGAGGGATTTTAAGCATGGGAGCCATAGCAATATATAGAGTTAGACACGCTAAAAAAGCCATAAATAATAATAGATAACTTTTATGTGTATCTTTTTTTTCTTGTTTGGGATTGTAAATTCCTAAAGAAGTATAACCCGCTTCTTTAATAAATCTTTCTAAATCTAAAACATTTAGATTATCATCATAAGTTATAAAAGCTTTTCCCATTACAAGGTTTACATTTACGGAGTTTATTCCTTCTTGTTTACTTAAATATTTTTCAATCCTAGAGGCACAAGCAGCACAGCTCATACCTCCAATATTTAAAATAATATTTTTCATTTAAGCCTTTCGAATAAAGCAATGACTTCTTCAATAGTATCTAATTTATCTTCTTTAATGGCTTTAACTACACAAGTTTCTAAATGATTTTTTAAAATACTTTCTCCGACACTTTTTAGAGAATTACAAATAGCAGATATTTGGATTAAAATATCGCCACAATAACGATCTTCAGCGATCATATTGGTAACTCCTCTTACTTGTCCTTCAATTGTATTTAACCTTTTAGTTAAATATTTTTTATCAGCTACAGGTCTTTCTTTTTTCTTTATTTGTTCCATATCTCTCACCACCTTCATTATATACCCCCATAGGGTAACACGTCAAGTAAAAATAAAAAAGCGTTTTATTTTGAGACTGCTGAAAAAGTAGACAAAATAAAAGCTGATATTTAGAATAATTTTCTATTTATCAGTTTTTTTGTGATTT
>CANQHW010000098.1 GCA_947623855.1 uncultured Bacilli bacterium
AATAAAGATGCTAGTGTATATGCAAAGACATATAAAGTAACAACAAATATAGATAATGGAATAGTAGAACCATCAGATATGGATGTAATAGAAGGGGAAGATAGTAAAGAATTTACCATTAAACCTAGTGAAGGATATGGAGTAAAAGATATAACATGTACAAATGACCAAAATGTAGAAAGAACTGGTAATAAATTTAGATTAACAAGTGTAAGCAACAATAGTTTATGTACTATTACAACAGTAGAGACAAAACAATTAAATGAATATTTAGCTAACTTAGTAGAATCAGATATCACAAGTGATGGAAATAATAATATGAGATATTATGGCCCAAATGCAACAGTAAAAAATTATATCTGGTTTAATTGTAAGAGTTATACAGGATTAACCAAGGATAATGCCCAAGATAAAGATCATTTATGTGAGAAATGGCGAATTATCGGCCTTATGAATAATGCCGAAACCGAAAGTAAAGAAACCCAAAATTTAGTCAAAATCATAAGAGATGAACCATTACCAAGAACAGCAGCGGATACAGAAAAGACATTTTCATGGGATAATAAAAATAAGTCTACAGGTGCAGAAACAGAGTATGGGAAAAATGACTGGACCACAGCTGAATTAATGTATTTATTAAACCCTAATAATGAATCTCATACATTAGATAGTAAATTAGCAAATAATAGTTTATATTGGAATAGTGGAAGTGGTCAATGTTCAACTGGAAGTTATAATGCTTTAAGTAGTTGTGATTTTACCACAACCGGATTAAAAAATGGTACAACTAAAGATTTAATAGAGACCGTAAAATGGAACTTAGGAGGAAGAAGTAGTACTTCTGGAGCAACACCAAGCGGTTGGTATGAAGCCGAACAAGGGACAGAAACATGTTATACAAAGGGAAAATGTAAACAATATCGTTCAACAGAATGGAACGGGAAAATAGGGTTAATATATCCGAGTGATTATGGTTATGCCACTGGAGGGGGAAAAACATATAATCGTCAAGCATGCTTAGATAGTGCAACATATATGTGGGATTATGGAGATTATAAAACAGATTGTGCAATGAATAACTGGTTATACATTAGTGAGCACCAATGGACCATTACACCAGATTCGTCCGACTCCGCCTATGTGTTCAATGTCGAAAGTTCTGGAGATTTCAACGAATTCCGTCCGTGGATTGCGTTTGTCGTGCGCCCGACCTTATATCTGACATCAACTACTTCAATCTCTACAGAATATGGTGATGGAAGTAGTGGGAATCCATATATAATTGTTTCATAAAGAGAGTCTAAAACTCTCTTTTATCTTTAATAAATTCTTTTAATATTTTAGTTATAGCTCTTTTTTCTATTCTAGATACATAACTTCTAGATATATTCATTTGTTTAGCAATATCTTTTTGTGTCATTTCTTTATAATTAAATAAACCATATCTTTTAATAATAATAGATTTTTCTCTTTCATTTAAAATACTTAAGTATTTTAAAAGAAGAGAAATATTATCTTTTAAATTTACTTCTTCTGATATATCTTTAGTATCATCTTTTAAAATATCTACTAAAGTAATTTTATTCCCATCTTTATCAAACCCAATTGGGTCATTTAAACTAACATCGCCCTCTCTTTTTTTATTGGACCTAAAATACATTAGTATTTCATTTTCAATACATCGAGCAGCATAAGTAGTAATTCTTGTTTGTTTATCTAAAGAGTAAGAATCTATTCCCTTAATAAGTCCAATAGTACCAATACTTATTAAATCATCCGTATCCGTTGATGAATTTTCAAACTTTTTAACAATATGAGCTACTAATCTTAAATTATGTTCTATAAGAGTAGCTCTTGCTTCCTTATCATGTTCTAATATAATTTTATTAATACATTTTTCTTCTTCCTCTTTAGATAAAGGATTAGGAAAAACATTATTAGAATAACTTCCCGTAAAAAATATCATGCTTTTTATTAATTCTATTAAATAAGACAAAATAATCACCTAATAAAAAATATTTAAAAAAATAAAAACTTATTCCTCTTTTATGATATAATAAATCTATGGTGATTATATGAAAAAAGGACTTATATTATTATTTTGTTTATTCCTATTATGTGGATGTAATAAAGTTAAAGGTACCTGGTGTCGCTATATTCAAACCTATTCTGTATATGGTATCGTCAAAGATGATATAAGTAATAATCAAAAAGAAGAAGTATTTAATTATTTTGATACTGTAGAAAATATGAAAACCTATGATTACTTAGATGATGTCGAAGATGCTAAAGGAATGTTTATTATATATTTAAAAGATAATTCTAATACTAATGCCATAAAAAATAAATTACAAACATATGATTTTATATATAAATCTGGTATAAAAGATATTCAAAGTCCTCAAGAAGAATTAAAACTAGGTAGTAAAGACTTTGTTTATAAATATGATTTAACAGAAGCTTCTTCTTCCTCATATGAAGGAACTTATAAAGTAGAAGAAAATGTCATTAATACTAATATCGATAATTTAAAATTTTACATAAGAGATAATTATATATGTAAAGAATTTACTTGTAAAAATATCTATGTTAAAAGTAAAAGTAAAGTATGTGAATAGGAGGTTTCCCCATGTTTGATAAGTTTTATCCAGATATTTATGCTAAAGATATATTTAGTATTGATTATGAAATGCTAAAAACAAGGAAGATTAAATGTCTATTATTTGATTTAGATAATACTTTAGCAACGATTAATGAAACGACACCATCTCCGAAAGTAAAAGAGTTAGTTAATTATTTAGAAGGTTTAAAATTTAAAGTAATAATTATGACTAATTCATCTAAAAAAAGAGCCCTACCTTTTAAAGAACATTTAAATGTGGATACAGCTTATCGGAGTATGAAACCTTTAAAGAGAAAATTTAAAAAGATTTTAAAGATATATCATTATAAAGTATCCGAAATAGCAATGATTGGAGACCAAATTCTAACCGATGTGTATGGTGCGAATAGGATGGGAATTACGAGTATTTTTATAAATAAGCGAGCAGCTAGTGATTTTGTATGGTCAAAACTTGGAAGAAAAATAGAAGAATTTATTTTAAATTATTTCCATAAGAAAGATATGTGGACTAAGGGGAAGTATTATGATTAAACGTTGTAGTGGTTGTGGGGTGGCTTTACAAAGTAGTGATACATCATTGGTAGGTTATACACCAGACTTATCTAACAAACTTTGTATGCGTTGTTTTAAAATGCAACATTACAATTATAAAAATGCTTTAAATTTAAATATAAGTAATGAAGATATAATAAATAAGATAAATAAAAATAAACATTTAACGTTTTTTATAATCGATTTCTTAAGTATATCTTCCGAAGTACTAGAGACATTTAAAAAAATAAATAATAAAAAGATTTTAGTTATAAATAAAATAGATGTTTTACCTAAAAGTTTTAAAATAAAGAAAATAGTGGGTTTTTTAGAAAGTTATTATAATATTACCGATAAAATAATTGGTTTAAGTGCTAAAAATAATGTTGGAGTTAAGAAACTTATAAGTATTATGGAAGAAAATGATGTTAAAACCTCTTACTTAGTAGGGTACACTAATAGCGGGAAGAGTACAATTATAAATAGTTTAACAAATAATGCTCTTACGACTTCTTATTTACCAAATACAACTTTAGATTTTATAAATTTAAAAGTCGAAGATATGACTTTTATTGATACGCCAGGATTAAATTTAGAAAATCCTTTGTATAGTCTAGAAGATTATAAGTTATTAGAAAGTATTAGTTTAAATAAATATTTAAAAGAAACGACTTATCAAACTAAGAAAGAAACAATTATCAATATCTTAGATAAAATTAGTTTAAAATTAAA
>CANQHW010000099.1 GCA_947623855.1 uncultured Bacilli bacterium
CAATAGCTCTTAATATACCAATTTCTTTCGTTCTTTCAATAACTGAAATATAAGTAATAATTGCTATCATAATAGAAGATACTACTAAAGAAATACTTACAAAGGCGATTAAGATATAACTTATGGCATTAATAATTGTTGTTACCGAACTCATCATTACGCCAACAACATCGGTATAAATAAGTTGTTCATCTTCATCCCGATCTTTATTAAAGTCATCAATTACGGAAACTATCTTATCTTTAGATTCAAAATCTTTAGGATATAACTCAATCGTATCAGGGTCTTCTAAATCTACAACTCCTAATTTTTGAATATTTGTTTCATATGTTGCGGTCGCATTTTCGCTATATTCGGCAATGACTTTCGCTAATTCTTCTTGGGATAAACTAGCTAAATATTGTTGTTGTTCAATCGGTAAATCTTTCATATCAAAAGTTGGATTTTCGCTAAATTCTAACCCTGTAAAAACATTCTTTTTAGGATTAGCAAGTTGTTCTTTAACTATCTTCGTTTCATTAATCTTGCCAACAGTATATTCCATCAAATCTTTAGTATAGCCAATAACTCCAGTTGTTACTGCAGAAGAGTCTTCACTTATTTTAATAATACCTACTACTTCAATATCTAAAGCATTATCTAGTTTTTTCTTCATGTATTTTTCATCATTACTTTTATCAACCCAAATATTACCTTGTTTTTCATAATAATCTGTATTTAAAAGTAATTTATATTTAAGACCAATAATTTCATCATACTCATATTCATAAGTATCTTTTTTCTCTATTTCTTCGCCATTCATTATTTTTCCCACAATACTTTTAAGTTCATCTTGATTAAGTAATCCTAAAGAATATAGGGCATAATCACTAACTTCGTTATTTTGATCCATTACTAAAACTACTTCATTATAATTTTCTGGTAACTTACCTGCTACTAAATCATATTGTGATTTTAATACTTCTTCTTTATCTGGTAATTCGACCCATGAATTGACCTCATTCATTCCCATCATACTACTACCACTTACTTGACTCATCATTTCATTACCAATTCCAATATTATCAAAGACCGTACTAGGATTTACTTGGGTAATTTTATCTTCATAATCCGCTTTATAAATATTTAAATTTAAATTATATTTATATCTTATATCACTAACATAATCGTTTATCAAAGATTTTCCACTTTCTATATATTCTTTAAATCCTTTTAAATCATTATCTAATCTTGAACCCGCTACTGAAGATATCAAATCCGTCATTATATTATTTGAATATACTTTATCATTCTTAGTTTCTTTATCTTCATTTTCAATCTCCATAAAAGATTCCATTAAACTTGCTCTATCCATTGAAGCTTTTTCTAATGTTAAAGGATATAACGATAAGGTATCTTCTTCTACCTTCCCAATATAACTATTAAGCCCATGCGATAAAGATAAAATAAGAGCAATACCTATAATACCAATACTTCCTGCAAAAGCCGTCAAAATAGTTCTTCCCTTTTTCGTCATTAAATTATTTAAAGATAAAGATAACGCCGTTCTTAAATTCATTGAAGTTTTTTTACTTTTCGACTTTTCAATCTCTAAATCTTCCTTAGTATTTTCTTTTCCATCATAAGGATTAGAGTCATCAGTAACTTCTCCATCTTTTAATTTAATAATTCTAGAAGAATAAGTTGTTGCTAACTCTGGATTATGTGTTACCATAATTACTAACTTATCCTTAGCTACTTCTTTTAATAACTCCATTATTTGAGTACTAGTTTCACTATCTAAAGCTCCCGTAGGTTCATCAGCAAGTAATATATCCGGATTATTAATTAAAGCTCTAGCAATAGCTACCCTTTGCATCTGCCCTCCCGATAATTGATTCGGTAACTTATTAATATGTTTTTCTAACCCCACACTTTTTAACACCTGACGCGCTCTTCTTCTTCGTTCCTTTTTATCTACTCCTGATAAAGTAAGAGCTAACTCTACATTTTGTAAAACACTTTGATGGCTAATTAAATTATAACTTTGAAAAACAAAACCTACTCGATGATTCCGATAAGAATCCCAATCTCGATCTTTATATTTTTTCGTACTAACTTCATTAATAACTAAATCCCCCGTATCATATCTATCTAATCCCCCAATAATATTTAAAAGAGTAGTCTTCCCACTTCCACTTGGTCCTAAAATAGAAACAAACTCATTCTTTCTAAAATTAATACTAACATTATATAAAGCTTTTTGTTTAAACCCATCTGTTTCATACGTCTTCGTAATTTTTTTTATCTCTAACATAATATCCCTCTTTTCTTAAATTATTTCTTTTTACTTACCTTTTTCTTTCTTTTAAAAATATTATACTCTCTAAATAAGAATAATAGTATTACTACTCCAATTACAATCTTTACAACTATATGTTTATTCTCAATATCTTTCTCTAAAAATAAATCCTCCGTATATAATTCTTCACCATCTACTAAAATCTTAAAACTTCCTACCTTATCATTAGCTTTAACTCCTCTATGTAAAACCTTTTCTCCTTCATAAACAATCTTTACATTAACATCATTTTCTAAAAAATAACTATAATCATGCTTTGCATAAAAATTAATATCTTTATTATTATACGTCTTAATCGTCGTAATAATATCTCCCTTTTTAATTAAAGGCCGATAACTATACTCATTAAAAAATTTATTATATATCTTATGTGCTTCTCTAACATTACTATCTACTACCTTAACATTAGCATGTGTAATAACTAAAATATATTGTTCATCCCCATTAACTGCTAAAGAAGCTAAACACCTTCCTGCTCCATAAGTAAATCCACTCTTACTACCTAAAATATAATCTAAATCATACCCCAACTTATTATTTGCTGTCTCTAAAGTACTTTTCAAAGTAAGCCCATTAGAAGCCTCATAAACCCTAGTCGTAAATATTTCATAAAAAGTCTTATTTTGTAAAGCATACTTTAAAACCGTAGCAACATCCTCTGCTGTACTATAATGTTCTTCTTCATCCAATCCAATGGTATTAGTGTAATGTGTATCTTTAAGATTTAACTTCTTTGCTAGTTTATTCATTTCTTCGACTAAAGCCTCATCTGATCCAAAAGCATAAGACGCCAAAGCTTTAGCACACTCTGCTCCCGAAGGTAATAAAAGACCATATAATAAATCTCGATATGTTACCTTATCTCCTACTTTAAAACCCGCTAAAGATGCCCCTAAATCATAAACTCCATAAATATCATCATTTGTAATAATAAACTCTTCATCTAAATCCTTAATATGCTCAATCGCCACAATCCCCGTTGTAATCTTTGTCAAACTAGCAATACTAATCCGTTCTTGAGCTTGCTCTTCATAATATACTTTATCATCCGTTAAATTATAATAGTAAATATGATCTGTTGTTACTCCCACTAAAGCCTTAACTGGACTTAAAAATATTAAAAATACCACTATACTTAATACTACTTTTTTCAAAACACTAATCACCTAATTAATATTATATCACAATGTTTATTAAGTTTGGTTTTTTTCTAAATATATTATTTTAATTTTTCTATTTCTTTTATTGGTAATTTAGTTATCCTAGAAATTAATTCAATACTCATATTTTCTTCTAACATGGCTTTAGCAGTTTCTTGAGCTTTTTCTATTTTACCTTCAATTTTTCCTTCAATTTTTCCTTTGATCTCGCCTTTAGCTTCCCCTTCGTCTCTGGCATCCTCTAACTCCGTATTGTGCTCTAACTCTTCTCTTGTATAGTTACTATATATCGCTA
>CANQHW010000100.1 GCA_947623855.1 uncultured Bacilli bacterium
CATTAAAAATACCTGTTTTTCCTAGATAATACCTAGGTTTGACAAAAATTTACTTCACTACAGAAATTCTAGAGCCGAAAATAATCACTCTTTTTTATTTATTTTTTGAGGGGGATAAGGTATAATTAAAGTGGTGATAATATGTCTAAGATGATTGTAAGTGATGCTAATAATATTGTAGGGAAGGTGGCTTATTTATTTAGTGAAGTAGCTAGTATTTATCCAATTACTCCTTCTAGTCCAATGGCATCTAAAGTAGATGAATTAAGAGGGAAGGGCGCTAAAAACTTATTTAATAGTGAGGTAAAAGTTGTAGAGATGCAGAGTGAAGCTGGAGCAGCGGGAGCAATGCATGGTGCTTTAATTAGTGGGAGTTTAGCTACTACTTTTACGGCATCACAAGGATTACTTTTAATGATACCTAATATGTATAAGATAGCAGGAGAGATGTTACCAGGGGTGATGCATGTAGCTAGTAGGACGGTTGCAACGCATGGGTTATCGATATTTGGGGATCATAGTGATATTTATGCAACGAGGGATACAGGTTTTTGTATGTTAGCAAGTTCTAATGTTTTTGAAGCAGAGTTTATGGCTGCAATTGCGCACTTATGTGCGATTAATGCATCGTTACCTTTTTTACATTTTTTTGATGGTTTTAGGACTAGTCATGAGCTTAATAAGGTATTAGAGATAGAGGAGAAGGATTTATTAAAGTTAGTTAATTATGAGAAGATAAAGGAGTTTAAAGAGAAGGCTTTAAATTTAGGTTGTGGTTATCAGAGGGGGTTAGCTTATAATGATGATATTTATTATCAATGTGTTATAGGAAGAGAAAAGTATTATAAAGATGTTATAGATATTGTTAAGAAGAGTATGGAGGATTTAAATAAGGTATGTAATACGAGTTATAAACCTTTTAATTATTATGGAGTAAGTGATGCTACAGATATAATTATTGCGATGGGGAGTGTTACTGATACTATTAAAGAAGTAGTAAATGATTTAAATAGTAAGGGTAAAAAATATGGGGTAGTGGTAGTACATTTATATCGACCATTTAGTGAGGATTTATTAAAGGAAGTTATACCGGTATCTGTAAGAAGGATTGCAGTTTTAGATAGAGTAAAGAATTTAAGTAGTGGGGGAGAACCATTATATTTAGATGTAGTAAATGCTTTAAAGGATAGGGATATTACAATAGTAGGGGGAGTTTATGGATTATCTAGTAAGGATACTACTCCTAAGGATATTTATAGTGTTTATAAGATGTTAGAGGATAAACCTAAGGAAAGGTTTAGTTTATCAATAATAGATGATGAAAATTATAGTTCTTTAGAGAGTTATGATTATGAACTTAAAAATAATTTTAAGGAAGTTAAGATATATGGGTATGGTAGTGATGGGATGGTTAGTAGTAGTAAGAGTGTTATTAATACTATTGCTAATAATAGTTTAGAGTATGTTCAAGGGTATTTTGAGTATGATTCTAAGAAAAGTGGGGGTGTGACGATTAGTCATATAAGAATTAGTAAGGAGGAGATTCATGCTCCATATTATATTTCTAATCCAAGTATTGTGATAGTTACTAAGGATAATTATTTGAAGAAGTTTAGGATTATAAAGGAGATAAAGAAGAATGGGGTATTATTAATTAATACTGCAGTAAAAGATATAGATAGTTTAATAGAGAAAGAGGATGCTAAGTATTTAATAGATAATAATATTAAGGTTTTAGTAGTTGATGCTTCTTCTATAGCAAATAGGTCAGGGATTAAGGGGAAGATTAGTAAGATTATGGAAGTAATTATTTTAAGATTACTAGGGTTTAGTAATGCTTTAGAGTTAACTAAGAAGACTTTAGATAAGTTTAGGACTAAGGGAGAAGATATTGTTTTAGCTAATGAGAATGCTATAGGATTAGCTTTAGAGAGTGTTAAAGAAGTAAGTAAGAAGTTAGTTGGTAGTGAAGGTTTTGATAAGGATAATAGTATATATGGACTTATTAATAGAAGAGAAGGGAATAGTTTAACTGTAGGGAATTTAAAGGGTTATGAGACAGGGAAGTTTCCTTCTGGTACTAGTAAGAAAGATAAAAGATGTATTGCAAATATGGTTCCTAAATGGCATAAAGAAAATTGTATTGAATGTGGACGTTGTAGTATAGTTTGTCCTCATGCAGTGATAAGACCTATTGTATCTAAAAATAATGATAATGCTATTCCGTTATTTAGTAATAAAGAATATGGTTATGAAATAGTAGTTAGTGAAAGTGATTGTACAGGGTGTGGATTATGTGTGAAGACTTGTCCGGGGAAAGATGGGAAGAAAGCTTTATCTTTTGGACCATATGAGGAAGAAAAAGCACGTTATGCAGCAGCTTTATATGAATATGAAAATCCTTCAGTTATGAATAAGTTTACTGTACCAGGTAGTCAGATGGAAAAATGTCGGTTTTGTTTTTCAGGAGCTTGTGCAGGTTGTGGCGAAACACCATATATTAAGCTTTTAACTCAATTATTTGGGAAGGAAATAGTTATTGCTAATGCAACGGGTTGTTCATCTATTTATGGAGGAAGTATTCCTTCAATGCCATATACTATTCCATGGGCAAACTCTTTATTTGAGGATAATGCGGAATTTGCTTATGGGATGCATATAACTTATGAAGATAAAAAAGAACAAATAAAAAATATTTTAGAGAATAGTAAGGATAGTGTTACTAAAGAAGTTTCTCTTCTTTATGAGGAATGGTTAAATAATAGTAGAGATTTTGATGTTACTAGTCGCGTTAAAAAAGAATTAGAAAGTAAAGAGATACCTAATGATTTAAAACCATTACTTGCTTATATGCCAAGTAGAACAGTATGGGCGATTGGAGGAGATGGTTGGGCTTATGATATTGGGTTTGGAGGAATTGATCATGTAATTTCAGCAAATGCCAATATTAAAATATTAGTTTTAGATACGGAAGTATATTCTAATACGGGAGGTCAAGCATCGAAAGCTAGTCATTTAGGTCAAGTGGCGGAATTTGCAAGTTTTGGAAAAAATACTTATAAAAAAGATTTATTTAAAATAGCGATGAGTTATCCTAATTGTTATGTAGCAAGTATTGCTTTAGGCTCGAATTTTATGCAAGCTATAAAAGCTTTTAAAGAAGCAATGGAACATGAAGGTCCGGCGATAATCATTGCATATTCTCCATGTATTGAACAAGGAATTAAAGGGGGAATGATTAATGCAGTAGAAGAAGAAAAGTTAAGTGTGGAATGCGGTTATAATATATTGATGAGATATATTCCGGATACGAAAAATTTAGTTATAGATAGTAAGGAACCAGATTTTACAAAGTATGATGATTTCTTAAGTAATGAAGTAAGATATAATGCTTTAAAAATAAAAGATGAATCTTTAGCAAAAGAGTTATTAGCAAAAGAAATAGAATATGCTAAAGAAAGATATAAATATTATAAAAGATTTGATGAAAATGAAGAAAAATTAAACGATTAATTTAAAGTCAGTCTTTCGACTTTTTCGGAGCGCATATGTTGACTTTTTCGGAATGCATATACTGACTTTTTCGGAGTGGTGTTGGATAATTTGCTTATAGGAGAGGATTTTATGATAAAAAGAGAAGCCGAAAAAAATGGTTGAAGAAATAATGATAAGAAGATTTAATATAAAAAAATCTTCTTTTTTGACATTCTAAGATTTGTCAATATTAAATTTTTGTGATATTATAAACATTACAAAAAGACACGAGATTTCTAATTTT
>CANQHW010000101.1 GCA_947623855.1 uncultured Bacilli bacterium
AGCAGCGCGTACTATGCGTATGGCGTCCGTCCGACCTTATATCTGACATCCGATGCTAAGATCTTGAGCGAAAAGGGAGACGGGAGTGCGGATTCCCCATATATCCTAATTCCGTGACGGATTAACAAGCCGGTGAAGCGAAGCGATTCGGCTTGAAGCATCCTCGGGCGTAAGTCGAAAGGAAGCAAACCCTTCTTCGCCTTAAGGCGAAAAAATAAATTAAAAATTATCATCATGATAATTTTTAAAAGAAAAAGTATTTTGCAAATGGCGTAATATTATGAGTAGAATTAGTAGATATAAATTTTTAAAAAAGATATTTAATAATTATGTAGTACTATTATATAAAGATAATAAGTATTATACCTATGGTATAGATGCTTACATCTATTATCGAAAATGTAATAAAAATATCAAGAAGATGGAAAGATTAAAAATTAATTATTCTATAGATGCGGAGTATTATTACTCCTTGATAAAGTGGTAAAAACTAGATAAATAAATTTTTGAAGTTTCAATAAGTTGGTAAAAGTTAGTTATTTCTAAAGATACTTCTCTATATATGATAAACCTCTTATTAAAGAAGAATTAGAAAATTTTTAATTCTTCTTTAAATAATAAAAAAAATATGTTACAATTAATAAGAAAGAATAAAGAAACGAGGTAATCTTATGAATAATAATGAAACTAATACTTCTAACGAAGTAAATAATTCTTTAAATACTCAACCTGAAAGTGTAACTCCTACTACCCCTAGTGAAACTCCTTCTCCTGAAGCTAGTGCATCTCCTGCTCCTAGTGTAGAAACTCCATCTGTAAGTCCTGCTCCTGTTGCTAGTGAACCAGTTACCACGGAACCAGCGCCCGCTCCTTCAGTAGAACCTGTAACTCCTAGTACTAGCGAAGCTACTCCCAATGTTCCTGAACCAACTCCTAGTGTTACGCCTGAAGCAGCTGCTCCAACCAGTAACCCTAGTGAAGTTCAACCCACAGTAGCACCGGCTCCTGCATCTCCTGCAACTCCTGCTGCAACAGCAGAACCTGCACAAGCTCCCGCAACACCGGCTCCAACCCCAGCCCCTGCCGAACCAACTAATAATGATCAAACTATTGGAACCATTAAAAAAGAGAAAAAAAGTATCGTTCCCGTTATCTTAATCTTTGTCGTTATCCTAGGAGTTTGTGTGGCACTACCTTATATATATGGTTTTATAAGTCCTTATTTTGAAAAGAAACAACCAAATCCTACTCCTTCTGGACCTGTAACCCCAACCCCTGAAGAACCTACCGAAGACCCCGATGTTGACACTCCAAGCGACCCTGTCGCCATCGCTCCCGAAACAGTTATAAACTTTGAAGATTTAAGTTTTAGCAATCTATCTATTACCGAACTAGATAATACTTATTATATAAATTATACTATTAGTAATACTGGTACTGAAACTTATACTAACGATAAAGATCTATATTTAGAAATTTATAATAATGAAAATACATTTTTAGGACGTGCGATCATATCCTTAGAAAATTCTTTAATGGCAAGTAGTAAAACAAACTTAAGAAGTGAAATATCTGACTCCGTATATAGTAGTGCTGCTAAAGTAAATGTAGTTTCTAAAACAGAATTAGATTATCCTAATGTTACTCTAAATGAAACTAATACTATAGTATGCCGTAAAGGTATTGAAACTATAACTTATACTTTCGTTGATGAAAAATTAACTACCTTTAAAGATGTATATGAATATAGTATCCCTAAAACTGAAACCGATACTTATTCTACAGATTCTTTAAAATATAGAAATCTTTTAAACTCATATATTAATTATGGAGCTATAACATCCTTTATAGAAAATGAAACCGAAACTGATAGTACCTTTACAGCTTCTGTAACTCTTACCTTAAGTGATACTTTAGACAGTATTCAAAAAGCTACCTTAAAAAATATGAACCCTAGTATATATGATAAAGATACTGTTCCTAAAGTAATTAAATTTAAACAAGAAGCAAATGCCTACATTTGTGAATAGGAGGTTTGGTTTATGGACTATAAGTTCCATATCAATGACTTCGATGGACCCTTAGATTTACTCTTACATTTAGTTAAACAATCTAAGATGGATATCGAAACAATTAATACTAAAGAAATAATTGATCAATATCTAGAATTTATCAATTCTATGGAAGAATTAAATATTAATATAGCTAGTGAATATTTAGTAGTAGCTAGCTCTTTAATTCATTTAAAAAGTAAAATGTTACTAAATATTCCTGATGAAGAAGAAGATCCTGATGAATATACAATTACTTCGGAAACTGATTTAAAAAATAAATTAAAAGAATATGAGAAATATAAACTTATTACCCAAAGTTTTAAAGAACTAGAAGAAAAAAGAGGGGAAGTATTTACAAAATTACCTGAAAACTTAAAAGAGTATACTAATTCTAATGTTCAAATGGGCTTATTTAATACTCTAGATTTACTTAATGCTTTAAAAAATTTATATAATCGTCAAGAACTAGCTAAACCTCTTAATACCAAAATAACCCATAAAGAATTAAGTGTTGATGAGCGAACTAAAGATATTCGTAAAATTTTAAAAGAAAAAAATAAAGTTAACTTCTTAGATTTATTTACCGAGTATACTAATGAATATATTATTGTAACTTTTTTAAGTATTTTAGTTATGAGTAAAGATAATGAACTTATTATTACTCAAGAAAATAATTTTAGTCCGATATATTTGGAAAGGAAGATTTAGATGAACTTACAGGGTGTTTTAGAAGGTTTATTATTTATTGTTGGAGAAGAAGGACTTACTTTAAAACAAATATCCGATCTTTTAGAAATAGATAATAATAAAGCCAAAGAATTATTATTAGAACTTAAAAAAAGTTATGAAGAAAATAGTAGAGGTATTAGAATTAGTTATTTAGCCGATACCTTTAAATTAACTACTAAAAAAGAATATAAAGATTATTATCAAAAATTGGTTATGAATCCTGAAACTAATACCTTAAGTCAAGCAGCTTTAGAAACTCTAGCTATTATTGCTTATAAACAACCTATAACAAGAGTAGAAATAGATGACTTAAGAGGAGTAAGTACATCTCATATTGTCCGAAAACTCCTAGCTAGAGAACTTATAAAAGCCGTAGGTAAAAGCACTTTACCAGGACATCCTACCTTATATGGTACAACTAGTGACTTCTTAGATTATTTTGGCTTAGCATCCATTAATGATTTACCAGAATTTAATCCCGAAGAAACCGAAAATACAGAAAAAGAATTATTTACTTCCATCTATAAAGAAAATGAAGATAAAGAAACTGTTTAATTTTATCCATTATTATGATAAAATAAATATGTTTTCTTTATGCTCGTATGGCGGAATTGGTAGACGCGATTGACTCAAAATCAATTTTCCTAAAAGAAGTATCGGTTCGACTCCGATTACGAGCACCAGATTGAGACCAAACTCGAACTTTTTAAAATATTTAATAAGTTTGAGTTTTAATATTCTATAATTTATGATAAAATGATTTTAGTAATTAAAGGGGGAAATATGAAACAAGAATTAATTAAAACAGAAATAAAAGTTAAAGAAACTAAAGTAGGAATATTAAGAGTAGGAAATGTTAATTATATTTCGTTAACAGATTTAGCAAAATATCAAAATTCTAGCGATCCATCATT
>CANQHW010000102.1 GCA_947623855.1 uncultured Bacilli bacterium
TTTTTCAATTCAATTTGTGCCTTTCAGAGGACTGAAAGGACGATAGAAAGGAATGTTAGTTAAAAATGAAAAAAGTTTTAAAAAATAATATGAAAGGAATTCTTTTTTACAGTTTTATAATTTTAGCAATTATTTGTGTAAATTTAAGATATGAATATTTAAATAATAATTATCAAGAGAAGAATATTACTTTAATTGCCCAAAATTAATTTTTTTCTGAGGCAGAATGTGATATAATTTAATTGGTGAATAACTATGAATATTTACGGACTAACAAAAGAAAATTTAGAAAATTATTTTCTTTCTAAGGGTGAGAAAAAGTATAAAGCTACTCAAGTATTTGAATGGTTATATGCTAAAAGAGTTAAAGACTTTAATTTAATGACTAATCTTAAAAAAGATTTAATTTGGCATTTAAAACAAAATTTTGTTATAGAGCAATTAGAGATATTAGAGGTTGAAAAGGGAGATTTAGTTCGGAAATATTTATTTAAACTTTTTGATAATGAACTTATTGAAGCGGTTTTAATGGAGCACGATTATGGGTTAAGTTTATGTATCAGTAGTGAAGTTGGTTGTAATATGGGGTGTCGGTTTTGTGAAAGTGGACGGCGGAAGAAGGTACGTAATTTAACGGCAGCGGAGATGGTTTTACAGATTTTAATGGTAGAAGAAGATATACAAACAAGAATTAGTAGTGTAGTTATTATGGGGATTGGGGAACCATTAGATAATTATGATAATGTAATGGATTTTATAAGAATTATTAATGATCCCAAAGGGATTGCAATTGGAGCACGGCATATAACTTTATCAACTTGTGGTTTAATTCCTAAAATAGAACAATTAGCTAAGGAAAATATCCAAATAAATTTAGCTATTTCTTTGCATGCTCCGAATGATGAGATAAGAAATAAGATAATGCCTGTCAATAAAGTGTATAATATTGGTAGTTTAATGGAATGTTTGAAGCAATATATTGCAAAAACCAATAGACGAATTACTATAGAATATGTTATGCTAGAATATATAAATGATAGTGTAGAGTGTGCTAAAGAATTAGTACAACTTTTAAAAGGTATGAACGTCTATGTGAATTTAATACCATATAATGAAACAGAAAACATAGAATTTAGAAAGAGTAGTAAGAAAAGGATTGATAAATTCTTTGATACTTTAAAACAAGGTAATATAAATGTGACAGTAAGAAAAGAGTTTGGACGAAATATTGATGCAGCTTGTGGACAACTTCGAAGTAAAAGAGGTGGATAATGAAATCATTTTATTTAACTGATTCGGGGAAAGTACGAAGTCATAATGAAGATTCCGTAACGATTCTCAAAAATGCTAGTAATGAGTATTTGTTAGTAGTAGCTGATGGTATGGGGGGCCATAAAGCGGGGGAAGTGGCATCTTCTTTAGTAGTTACGCATTTAGGAAAGAGGTTTACTTCTTTAGCGAGTATAGGAAGTAAAGTCGATGCTATCAATTGGATAAAAGATAATATTAAAGAAATAAATAAAGAGATATTAGATTATGCGTTAAAATATCCGGAAGCGACGGGGTTAGGAACGACGGTGGTTTTAGCGATATTGACAAAAGATTATTTGATATTTGGAAATATTGGAGATTCTTCGGGTTTTGTATATAAAGATAAGTGCTTGCATAAAGTTACTAATGACCATACTTTAGTAAATATATTAGTGGCAAATGGGGAACTTACGCAAGAGGAAGCGAAGTATCATCCGAAGAAGAATGTTTTACTAAAAGCTTTGGGTGCTAATGAAAAGGTTGATATTGATATATTTTGTGTTGATTCACCGGTGGAAGGAATATTTTTATGTAGTGATGGACTTACAAATATGTTAACGAAAGAACAGATTGAGAAGGTACTTGCTTCGCCGGATTTAGAGATCGAAGAGAAAGTTATTAAGTTAATCCGTAAGAGTAATGCCCGGGGTGGAACGGATAATATATCAATTGCTTATTTGTTAATTAATGATGAGATAAATCAAGATAAAAAAGAGGTGTAGAGTTATGGTAATGAAAGGACAAAAAATTAATGATCGCTACCAAATTATTAAGTTAATTGGAGAAGGGGGAATGGCGAATGTTTATTTAGCTTATGATACTATTTTAGATCGGAATGTAGCGGTTAAGGTTTTAAGAGGAGATTTAGCTAGTGATGAAAAGTTTGTAAGAAGATTCCAAAGAGAAGCTTTATCAGCTAGTTCTTTATCTCATCCAAATATTGTTGAGGTTTATGATGTAGGAGAAGATAATGGGGAATATTACATTGTTATGGAATACATCGAAGGAAAACAATTAAAGGAATTGTTAAAAAAACGGGGGAAACTCACGACTAGTGAAGTAATAGATATAATGTTACAAATTACGGATGGGTTAAGTGTTGCGCATGATTCTTATATTATCCATCGGGATATTAAACCGCAAAATATTATGATTTTGGAAAATGGGTTAGTAAAAATTACGGATTTTGGAATTGCAATGGCTTTAAATAGTACGCAACTTACACAAACTAATTCGGTTATGGGGAGTGTTCATTATATTCCACCAGAGCAAGCTTCAGGTAAGGGTAGTACATTAAAAAGTGATATTTATTCGATGGGAATTTTAATGTATGAATTACTAACTGGTAGTGTTCCTTATAAGGGAGAGAATGCGGTAGAGATTGCTTTAAAACAAATAAAAGAACCAATTCCTAGTATTAAAGAAGCCTTACCTAATTTACCACAAAGTGTAGAAAATATTATTATAAAAGCTACAGCGAAGAATGTTAAAAATCGGTATAATGATGCAAGAGAGATGCATGAAGATTTAAAGACTTGTTTAGATGAATCACGGGCAAATGAACCGAAGATTGTTTTACCTTATCCGGAGTTTGATGATAAGGATAAGACTAAAGTTATTAAGAAAAAAGAAATTGAAGAAAAAGTTAAAGATGATAAAAAAGTTATTGCTCATCAAGTAACGGATGAGGAATTAAAGAGTCAAAATAAGATATTAATTACGTTAGCAGGTATTTTTACGGGATTAGTTGTAGCGATTACGGCGATTATAGTTTTATTACCAATTATTACAACGCAAAAGGAGATTAGAGTACCAGATGTGGCAAATATGGAATTGAGTAAAGCTATTGATATTTTACAAGATGAGGGCTTTAAAATTGCTGATACGGAAGAAGAAGTAACGAGTGCGGAAGTAGAAAAAGGGCATGTGGTAAGGACTTCACCAGCTGTAGGAACAAAAAGGACTAAAGGTACAACGATAACATTATATGTTTCGATGGGAGATACAGAGTATACTTTAGAAGACTTTGTCGGACAAAATTATTTAGTGGTTAAAGGGATTATTGAAGGTCATGGAATAGATACTTTAATTGAAAAAGAAGATGTAGGAGAAGATAGTAATTTAGGAGATAATGATGTTATAAGAACGGAACCGGAAGCAGGGACGAAGTTATCTTCTAAGGATCAAGTAACTATTTATATACCAAATGTAGTAAGTAAGTATCCGGATTTTACAGATGGTAGTTTTACAGTTGATGAAGTAAGAGAGTTCTGTGATAATTATGGGGTTAATTTAAAGGTTGAAGAAAAAGAAACGGATGAGTATGGAAATGGAACAATCTTCTATCAAAGTCGTCCGGAAGGATATACTAT
>CANQHW010000103.1 GCA_947623855.1 uncultured Bacilli bacterium
TTACTTCTTAATTCATCTACCCGAGATGCCATTGGACTAGAAGGAGTTATAGGATAAATACTTGCTACTTCACTAAATAAATAAGCAATCTTTCCTACAATATTATTTGCATCCGTTACTATCATTTTAGACATATTATCACCACTTTAATTATAACCTATCCTACTGAAAAAATAAACAAAAAAAGAGGAATACCCTCTATCTAAGACGAATCACTATGATTCCCCGTATCCATTAATAAAAGTAATAATTTTTTATATTAATAACTTATTCGAATATTTCCCTTTTTTCATTTTCTAATCATCATTCAAAGCTTTGATTAAGTCATTCATGTTCTTATAACCCTTCCTTTTGCCAGCCTTTATATCTTTTACTATTTGTTCCCCTTCTATCAATGCTTCTTTTTCTTCTTTACTAGGTTTAGGATTAGTTATTTCAAAAGGAAGACCATCTCTTTTAACTATTTGTTTCAAAAAAACATTAATAGCTACACTCATATTTAATCCTAAATCTTTTAATATAGCAGTTGCTTCATCTTTCAAGTTCTTATCAACATTAATATTAATTGCACTTAAATTAGCCATAAATTCCACTTCCTTTCATTCATAATTTAACACATAAAGTAGACAACGTCAAGTAGATATATAGATATTTACTACATATTATCTACATATTTATATTATATGCAATATTTAATTTATTACACAAAAAAACCTTACAAAGTAAGGTTATAATAAATATTAACTAATTACAGATTCCGCATTTTGAGCATTATCTACTACTACTGTTAAAGATAATTTCCCAGTTTTATTGTCATTTTGATCTGAACCATCTTTTGCAAATTTTATTGTTAACTCGTAAGTATCAGTTTCACTAAGCGGAAGAGCTTGATTTACACAAATGTATCCACTTGTAGCAGGAAGAGCTTTATCTTCAAAAACAGGAGTAAAACTACTTGCACCTTGAGTCTTCTTTTTTAAAGTTACAAGTAAATCTCCCTTATCTTCAAAAGTATTTTCTGTTATATTCAATTTAATACTATAAATAGTAGCTAAAGTCCCAGCATTAGCCACCTTAAATTGTTTTGAAACACTATCACCTGGTATAGCGTGTTCTAATTTTATTGCATTACTATCAGTATAAGTAATTTCCATTGTACCTGCTTGAACAAACATTTCTGTACCATCACCCTTTATAGTCGCTGTAAAATAAGCATAACTAACACTAGCAACACATAAAGCATTAATTGTAATAACACATATTAATAACGCTATAGCTTGTTTATTAAATAATTTCATAGCATCTACTCTCCTACTATCAAGTATACAATATTTTATTTTTTAATACAATATTTTATTTTAACTTACATGTAAAAGATATATCTCAAAATAAGCCATATAAAAACAGATAAACTATTGTTATCTGTCAATTTACTCTATCTATTCCATCTTGAGCTGTTAAAACTACACGAGGAGTACCATGACCACTTGTAAATCCTCCATTTGGATAATTTGCAAATATACCAGATCTATCTTCATTTGTAGCATGTCCTCCACGATGAAACCACATACGACCAGTATTGGAGTTAGGAAACAACTGATAATCTAAATTCCACTTGTAACATTCAGAAGCAAATGCTACATCACATACTTTATTAGCAACTTCTCTAGTACCATCACCTAAATGTCCTCTGTCGAAAGATGGTTCAATAGTGCCATATTCATATATATCATCGTATTTGGCATCAGGTAAAGTAGTAAATCCGGAATCTCCTGGAATAAAACTTCCATCAAGATTCACTATATTTCCCATAACAAATTCCCAAGCTCCACCATTGGTATCATATATACCATATATATTTCCTGTTGTACTTGCAGGTTCAATGTTAATAGCATTCCATGAATTATTCTCCATGCCAGAACCAGTCAAATCCTCACGCCTATTTGTAATTACTTCAGTGCAAGTACCATCTGAAGAACATTTACCGTATTTACTTTGAGTTAAATATGCCATGGCTCCCCACTCCATATTCTTTATTACATGTGTATCTATTTCATTTGAATTTAAATTATACTTAAGAGCATTATCCAATTCTATACTCCTAATAGCATTAAACCATGAAGATAATGATTGATTTCTTTCCGGAGAGATATTAGGTAATATTGTTATATTTTCTATACTACTGCTACCTTCAAATTTTCCTACCCATATTCCTGGTAGTTCTGTTTCTCCAAAGGTGAAGGCAGGATGGGTATACCAATTCCCATTTATATCGTTTTGACATGTTTCTCTACCTAAATTATTTATTTCACATGTTACAGTTCCTGTACTGGTTATTCCTTTTTCAAATTCGATATTTATCATTTGTTCATTAATAACTTCACCATTTACTGCATTGAATAATTGATATTTGTATCTTGGTATCCAGACATACATTTGAAGGATGTCTTCTTCAGTTATTGGGTCATTTATTTTTAATGTTCCATCTTCATTGTAGAATTTGTTTACGATATCTTGATTGGTATTATCTATAAGTACAGCATTTCCCCATTTATTTTGGTCATAATCATACCATTCTTGTGTTATATCTGCTATTTTCATAGTATTGTCATCATTAAATGTTATTGGTATCATTCCTTGATATAACTTTGGTCGATTTGCTCCAGAATTATCTTTATATGGTTCTTTATATTCATAAAGTTTTACTTCATCTTTACTATCTACTACTATAGTAAAATCTACTTTTTTATTTGCATTATCACTTTGATCTGTTTCATCTTTTTTAAATGTTAATGTTAATGAATAATTATCTATTCCTTCTTTTTCTATTTCTTCATCTTTTATTATATATCCATCTTCATATGGTAATACTTGATTTGATAATTTACTTTCACTATTTTTAGTTAAAGTGTATGTTAAATCACTATAATCTTCAAAATCATTTGTTTCTATATCTATCTTAATATTATATTTAGTTTTTAAAGTACCTACATTTTCTATTCTAAATTGTTTAGTTATTGTATCTCCTGGTACTACATTACTTAAAGATACTTCATCAGAATCAGTATATGTTATTTCCATAGTTCCGGCATGAACTACCATTTCTTTGGCATCTTCATTACCTTTTATATTAGCAGTAAAATAAGCATAAGAAACAGATATAATACATAACAAATTTATACTTACTACTGATATTAATAATATTAAAGATGATTTATTAAATAATTTCATATATACACTCCTACCTCAATAAATATTATAATTAATAAGGCTTAAATACTTTGTCGAATAATATCTTTTAAATAGCTTATCTCAATCTACGCCATACCTATTATATATAAAATATAGCAAAATGGTAGATAGTTGTCAATGAAAAATATAGTGTTATGAGCACTATATTTACAGTATAATAAAAGTTATTTAATTTAATAAATTATTTAATTGTTTAAGAAGACTTAAGAATTCTTCTTCTCTTTCATAAGATAATACTATATTAGGTACTTTAGTAGAAGGTTCTTCCTCTTCTTCGGTTTCGTTTAAAGGATTAGAGTTATCAATTTTTTTAATATTTATACCAGCATTATTACTTTCTTCGGCATAGTTTAAAGCATAATTTTTATGTTGTTTAATTAATTCATCATAACTAATTATGGCTTTTTCTTCTTGTTCGGTTTCAT
>CANQHW010000104.1 GCA_947623855.1 uncultured Bacilli bacterium
ACAACGGAAGATTATATGTACTCTTTCGTTATTGGAAAAGAGTTGTAGATAACTACGACACTCGCTCCATTTTTGAATGAAAGTGTTCAATTTTCTTAGACATTTGAACATTTATTTTATATAATTAAAGTATAGGTATAAATAGTTAGGAGATGCTGGTTATGGATCTTGAAAAACTCGTAGATGCTATATTAAATAAAGAACCTATTTTTTATATTTCCAATAATATTGAGGAAATAAAAAAGGAACAAGAAGTACTTAAAAGTAATTTAGATAAATTATATGTTGATGGAACTATAGATGAAAGTTATTATTATAGTGCTACAAAACTAATAGATGATACATATAACTCTCAAATTGCGAAACTTAATAATGATCTTGAAGCTACACAATTAAGGTTTGGAATGGCTTATATTAGAGACTTAACAGGAAGTTATCCATCTATATATAATAATATTAGAGGTAATTTAGGAGAAAATCCTCATGATGTTCAACTTAAAATTAATTATAAAAGTACTGATGAGATAAACAGCGAAAGAGAACAAGCGATAAATTTATTATATGAACAATATACTAGTGGTAGAATAAATGATAAAGAACTTCAAGAAAAAGAAAATAAAATTAATCTTGTTTATGATAATCTAATACAAAGTTTACCAAATAAACAATCTAGAAAAATGTAACTAATAATTTAGTAAAATCATCTCTCTTTAGAGATGGTTTATTTGTTATTAATTAAAATGGGGAAGAAGTATTATTTGACTAATTTTATTTATTAGTATTTTATGATAGGAAAAACGAAGATTATAAATTAAAAGTAGGAATTCAAGATATTCTAAAATTATATATATTGTTATAATTTTAATATTAAAGATTTTTTAAAATAAAAAAGTTCGAGGAGGAAGTTTTCCCATCGAATAGAAAGAATTGAACTTTTTATTGAAATTAATTAATTATAGCATTATAATTTAATTATGCAGATATAGTTTAATGGTAGAACATAAGCTTCCCAAGCTTAGGATACGGGTTCGATTCGCCGCTATCTGCTCCATTTTGAAAAATTACTAATCTTTGATAGATTAGTTTTTTAAATTTATGCTATAATTAATAATATAGAAAGATGGGACATATGAGAAAATATATTAAAAGTTTTATAAAAGACTTAGAAACTAAAATAGATAAAAAATATAAATTTAATGAAAAAGAAGTAAGTCTTATTCGTTATAAAATAAATGATTTTCAACATGAGAGATTAATTCATTTATTAGTTACTTTGTTTTATGCTATTTTTGCTTTATTTTTCTTAGTATTATGTAATTATCATCCGATATTTTTAATACCTTTTTTAGCTTTAATGATTTTTTTAATATTTTATATTAAACATTATTTCTTTTTAGAAAATGCAGTGCAATATATTTATAAATTATATGATAAAATTATTAGTAAATAAGTTATTTAATTTTTTTTAAAGTTAGAGATTGGTAGTTAGCAAGAAGTTTATTGATTTTAGGGATGATTATACGAAAGATATATCTAAATTCTTCTAGAGTAAGATCATCACTAATTATGGTGGTTAAAGAAGAGTTATAACGTTTAGATAAAAGAGCTTTTTCATAAGAATTTAACTTATCTATTATAGTTAGTAAAGTAGCATCATCTATGGGTGTAATTAGTGTTCTTATAGTTGATTTTCTTTTAGAACTAATATAGTTATTTTGATAATATTTTTTTAATTTTAAGAGAGCACTTTGTTCAATAGCATGGACTCTTTGTCTTTTACAATGTAATATTGGAGCTATTTCTGAGCAGGATTTTATTTTTTCATTTACTAAACCATAGCGAAGGATAAGAATTATTAATTCACGATCATTTAAAGTTTTTAATAAAGTATTAAATAATTCTTGATTAAACATTTTAGTTTCAATAATTGTAGATGGTTCATCATTGGTAGGGATTAATTCTTCTAATTCTAGGGAATCTTCTTCGTTAGGGTTTATTTTCTCATTTAGAGATTTAGTTTCTTGAAAGTCAGTTTTTAAAGAGATGATGGTTTCTTCATTAAAACCCGTAAATTTTGCAAGTTCTTTAAGAGTGGGATATCTTTTTAGTTTCATTGTTAGAATACTTTCTTGGGCTAGAAGGGTTTGATATTGTTTTCGGCGATAGTAAGAAAGTTTTACGATGCGGTCATCACAGGTAACCATTTTACTGATATTATTATCTATTACAGTAGTAGCATAGGTAGAAAAGGTAGTATCTTTATGATAATCAAAAGTATCAAAAGCAATGATTAATCCTTCAGCGCCTTCGGCGATATAATCAATTAATAAGGTAGCAGGTTTATTAAATTTAGCTAAAGCTTTTTTAGCACGGCTTAGAACTAGGGGTAAATTAGAATTTATAAGTAATTCTCTTATTTGGGGATTTTTAGTTTGAGCATATTCTTTAAAGAGTTGGATTTGAGTTTCATTACTTAAGATATTATAAGATGACATATCTTGTTTGAAAAGTTTTATTAAATCTTCATTATCAGTCATTTTACTCATCCCCTTGGTGAGGAATATTTTATAATAATTAGTAGATTTTTGCAAGTAAAAAGTACTATTTCTAGTACTTATTTAACATATGGTAATAAAGCCATAAAACGAGCTCTTTTTATTTGTTCAGCAATATGTCTTTGATGTTTAGCACAAGCACCAGTCATACGACGGTTCATTATTTTTCCTTTATCAGTTATATATTTAGAAACAATATTAACATCTTTATAATCAATGCTTTTACCAGCACACATTTGACATATTTTTTTCTTTTTATGATAAAATTCAGCCATATTCTTTTCCTCCTTTTTTAGAATGGAAGATCATCATCACTTAATGCTACTTCTTCACCTAAGGCTTCATAAGGATCGGTAGATAAATCGGTAGTATCAATTGGTGTTGATTCCATAAAATTATTATCGTTATTATTAACAGTAGGATTATAACTAGAGGTATTATTATCTCTACGAGTTCCCACAAAATCAATGTTATCAACAACAATTTCTGTAACATATCTTTTGGTTCCATCTTGAGCATCATAACTTCGTGTTTGAATTCTTCCTTCAACTGCTACTTGACTACCTTTAGTACAGAATTTAGCAATGGTTTCCGCTAAACGACGCCATGCTACACAGTTTAGAAAATCCGCTTCTCTTTCCCCATTTTGGTTGGTAAAATTGCGGTTTACTGCTAGGGTAAAGGTTGTAGAATTTACACCACTAGCGGTGGTCCGCATTTCAGGATCTTTAGTTAATCTTCCTATTAATATCACTTTATTCATACTCTACTCCTCATCTAATTTAATAATTATATGCCTTATTACAGCTTCATCAATAGATGTTTTACGATCTATTTCTTTAACGGCTTCTTTAGATGCCTCTAATTCCATAACAAAGTAATAACCATTTATTTCGTTTTTAATTGGGTAAGCAAGTTTTCTTTCACCCATTTCTTTTACTTCAGAAACTTTTCCTTTGTTATCAGTTACTATTTTTTTAATGTTATCAGCAGTTTTTTTGATAGCATCAGATTCCATAGTAGCTTTAACGATAAACATCATTTCATATTTGTTCATACGTA
>CANQHW010000105.1 GCA_947623855.1 uncultured Bacilli bacterium
CAATAAGTGTATTTTATATATCTACTTGTTGCACTTCATTTGAAAAATTGTAAGATAAAACTAGAGTGTGCTCTCTAGTTTCTTTTTCAACTTCCTCTTAATGGGTGGAATCCCCGCTTTTTCAACTTCCTCTTATGGTGGGAATCACCGCTTTTTCAAACTTCCTCTTAATAGTGGGAATCACTAGCTTTTTATTTAATATAACACACTCTTCTGTGTTTGTCTATAATAAATTTAAACTAAATAATCTTTAATTACTTTATATTCATTAACTAAATCCTCTAATCTCTTCTTCGCATTTGCTGCACTACTACTTGAAAGAATTATCGGATTTATTAAAACCTTAGGATAATTATACTTCATATAATAATTATAAGAAGTTTTACCATTACAAAAGATCATCTCTATATTACTATTATCAACTATTTCTTTTAAATTAGTAGGTACTACTTTTTTAATACTACTATCACTAGAAGACTTTATTTCACAAGCTAATATCGAATCATATAATGCAATATAATACTATCTAACTTAGTATTAAAAAGTATTTCTAAAACTCTCCAAAATCTATTAGTAGGATTAGCATAATAAAAATTATTCTTTCTAGATACAATACTAGGAAAACTTCCTAATATTAATATCTTACTATCTTTATCATATATTGCTTCAAAACCATGACTTTCCATCTTAATTAATTCTTTCTACATGATCAAAGTAATAATTATCCCCTTCTTTACTTAAAATATATTTATAAGTAGCTAAATTATCTCTAATACTAGGTATAACATTACTAATCATACTATTATTATCATCTCTATTAAAATAAGAAGTTTCATATATTAAATTATTATTACTATTATCTCGATAATATAATTGTTTTACTAAATTATCATTATAAAGATAAGAAATAAATGCTACTCTAACATATACCTCTATACTATCATTTACCTCAATTACTTTATCTACTTCTTCATAATAATTAGCTAACCCTGATACTTCCCCACACGCAGTCTTTAAAAAATATTTATTATCTTTATAAATAGGTAATACTGGATTATAATCTGTATAATTTATTAAACTATTAACATCTAAACTATAAGCTGCACTTCCAAAATATTTTATATAATATGGTTTAATTCGTGCTAAATCAAAATAACAATCTAAAGAAGAATAATCCATTGGACAACTAGTAATATTTTCACTTTCTATTAATTTATGGACTGCATAATCAAACTTTGACCAAATAGTAGGATAATAATTCTTATTTTTATATATCTCTATTCTAGGTTGTGATAAACAATAATTAGGATTAAAATCTAAAGTCTTACTCTTTATATCTTCATTAAGTTCCATAACCTTCCCAATTCCTCTATTATCATAATTATCATTATTTTTAGAATTATAAGTCTTCTTTAAAGGTATATCATTTATAACCTCTGTTGAAAACCAATAATACCCTGTCTCATTTTTCTTAAAAGTATGTTCATATTTTGTTAAATTATTTAAATTATTCTTAATATACTCTGTTACATCACTATCAATAGTAATATCTTTATTTATAAACATATCTTTATATATATTATCTTTATCTTTCTTTAAAATATATTCATCTATTATTAAATTATCTTGCTCATTATGATAACTGGCAATATATCTTACATATTCTTCATCTCTAAACCCTAGTGAATTAAATACCGCATTATTATAAACATATGTCCCTTGCAGATTCATTGAATCTGGAAAAGGATCTTCTCCATACTTATCTAAATTAAACTCACTTAACTTAATATTATACATTTTCTCTAAATAAGCATCTATCTCGGTATTTTCTAAATAAGCTTTTTTATCTCCTACTTTTTTATCCATCATAATCTTATCTAAAGAATACCCTAATAAATACTTCCGCTCCGTATTTAAAACATCTATATAATCTTTACTATAAGCTATTATAGGAACATAAGTTAAATAATTATAATTTTCTTTTTCTTTTTCTTTTAATTTTTCTAAAACACTTGAATTATCATCCTCTTTAGGTAAATTAGGTTTATTATTCTTATTAATAAAATAAAACCCTACTCCTCCCATTAAAATAATAGCTAATAATACTCCTCCAATTAAAAAAATGTTTCTTTTCATATAAACCACCTTTTATTATCTTAATTATAGGATAATTTATATAGAAAAGTAAACATTTTTTAATTTCTTTCTATGTCAATATAACACTTTTCTTCATTTAACATAACTTCATTACTACATTTACGATATTCGATTTTCGTAGCTAAAGTTTCATTTTTAATATATTCTTCATTTGCTTTAATTACTTCTTTTACTTGCTCACTACAATCAATATATAAAGTAATTCTATTTTCAATTTCAAAATTAGAAGTTTTTCTTAAGTTTTGCACTTTACTTACTAGTTCTCTTGCCATTCCTTCGTATAGTAATTCCTTACTTATTTCGGTATTGATAATAACAAATAAGTTATCTTCCATACCCACATTAAATCCTTCTTTAGCCGAGATTCTAATATCCACCATATCTTTAGTAACCGTATATTTTTCACCCGCAACATCTAACTCTAATTCTTTACCTGAGTTTAAAGCCACAATTTCTTCTTCAGTTAAGTTTTCTAGTTTAGCTGCAAACTCTTTAATCTTAGGACCAAATACTTTACCAACTTCTTTATAATTAGGTTTAACCATAAAGTTCATATATTTGCTTAAATCTTTAACAAAAGTAACTTTCTTAATATTTAGTTCTTCGGAGATTAATGGTACTAAGTCTTTTAGCGTATGTTCATCTTTCGCATCAAGTAAGATCTCACTAAGCGGTTGACGCACCTTAATCTTTGCTTCTTCTCTTACAAAACGTCCCATACTAATTAAGTTACGAACTAAATCCATCTTGGCTTCTAATTCTTCATTAATTAATTTTTCATTAACTGTAGGATAATCCGTTAAATGAACACTTTCTTCACCGGTTAAGTTTCTAAATAATTCTTCCGAAATAAATGGTGTAATTGGAGCAATTAATTTAGATAACCCTACTAAAACTTCATAAGTAGTTATATAAACACTTTTCTTAGAGTTATTAAGCTCACTACCCCAGAATCTATTTCTATTACGTCTTATATACCAGTTAGATAAATCATCACTTACAAAGTTGGTTAAGAAGTGTACTACTTTATTTAAATCATATTCATCAAATGATTCTCTTACATCTTTTACTAACCGATTATATTTCGATAATAACCATTTATCTATTTCTTCCCGATCTTCATATCCAACTGCACATTTATCCGTATCAATACCATCAATATTCGCATAAGTCACAAAGAAAGAATAAGTATTCCGTAAAGGATTAAAGAATTTTGAATAAACTTCTTTTAAACCGGTAATATCAAACTTAAGTGGTGTCCATACAGGAGATACATAAGGAAGATAAAATCTTACCGTATCCGCTCCATATTCTTTAATAGTAGAGAAAGGTTCTACAATATTTCCTCTACTCTTACTCATCTTTTTCCCTTCCGCATCGAGTAATAAGTCATTTACTAAAACATTTTTAAATGGAGAACAACCTTTAACAAAGACACTAATTACCATTAAGGTATA
>CANQHW010000106.1 GCA_947623855.1 uncultured Bacilli bacterium
AGGGAAGAAAAGTGAATTTAATACACTTTTATCTTCACTAAAAGATATGAGTAGTGATGATAAGAAAGTATATGGTCCATTACTTAATCAAACGAAGAAAGAATTAGAAGGTAAGTTTAATGAAAAGTTTGTTTTATTAAATAGTAGTAGTAATATTGAGTTTGATGAAACAGTTCCGGTTAAGAATGAAACTGGATCACTTCATCCCGTTACAATTGTGGCAAAAGAATTTACGGATATCTTAAAGAGGATGGGATTTACGGTAGTAAATGGTCGTGAGATGGAAGATGATTATCATAATTTTGAAGCTTTAAATATTCCTAAAGATCATCCGGCAAGAGATATGCAAGATACATTCTATTTAGATAATGGGATGCTTTTAAGAACCCAAACGAGTGGAGACCAAGTTCATGCGATGGAAAACTATGGAGCACCTTTAAGAATTTGTTCACCGGGTAGAGTATTTAGAAATGAAGATATGGATGCTTCGCATGAAACAACTTTCTTTCAAATAGAAGGTATGGTTATAGATAAAAATATTAAGATAGAGAATTTATTATATGTTATGAGAGAAGCTTTAAGAGAAGTATTTAAACAAGATGTTAAGGTAAGGTTAAGACCAGGATTCTTTCCATTTACGGAACCTTCTTTTGAAATGGATATGTCATGTCTTTTATGTGGAGGAAAAGGATGTCCCGCTTGTAAAGGGAGTGGATGGATTGAACTAATTGGTTGTGGTATGGTGCATCCTAATGTGTTAAAGATGAGTGGAGTAGATCCTAAAGAATATACGGGATTTGCTTTTGGAGTAGGTTTAACTAGACTAGCCATGATGAAATATAAAGTTAGTGATATAAGATACTTAAATAGTGGAGACTTAAGAGTCTTAGATGAGTTTGAAATAAGATAGGAGGAATATAAATGTTAATATCATGTAATAGATTAAAAAAATATATTAAGAATAGTGATGATATCAATTTTGAAACGGTATGGGATACTTTTACTTTAAAGACCGCCGAAGTAGAAAGTGTGACTCATAAAGGTTTAGATTTAGATAAATGTGTAACCGTTAAGATTACTTCTTGTGAGAAACATCCAGATAGTAAGAAGTTATCACTTTTAAAGGTCAGTGATGGGAAGAGTGAATACGATATCGTTTGTGGTGCTCCCAATGTTAGAGTAGGGCTTATTGGGGTTTTAGTAAAAGAAGGTGGTATGGTTTCCGGTGTAAAAATCGAAGCACGGAAACTGGCTGGTTATATGTCGCATGGAATGATGTGTGCGGTTGATGAACTAGGTATTGGTTCGAGTCATGAAGGAATTTTAGAGTTACCAGAAGATACACCTTTAGGAGTAAATATTAAAGAATTATATCCAGTAGAAGATATAATTGTGGAAATAGATAATAAGAGTTTAACTAATCGCCCCGATCTTTGGGGGCATTATGGGATAGCTCGAGAGATCGCGGCGATTACGGAGCATGAATTATTACCTTTAGAGTTATATGAAGTAGAAAATAATAAAAAAGATTTAGATATTAAAATAAGTGAACCCGAATTATGTAAAAGATATTGTGGGATTAAAGTAGGTAATTTATTAAATAATAAGACTCCTTTAGATATGCAAATATTTTTATATTATGCGGGGATGAGATCAATAAATTTATTTGTTGATTTAACTAACTATTTAATGTTGGAATTAGGTCAACCGATGCATGCTTTTGATGAAAGAGTAGTTAAGAATATTGATGTTGTTTTAGCAAAAGAGGGAGATACCTATACCACTTTAGATGGTGAGGAAAGAAAATTAAGTAAAGATACTTTAATGATAAGTAATGGGAAAAAATATTTTGGTATTGCTGGTATTATGGGAGGTCTTGATAGTGAGATACTTCCGGATACAACATCTATATTTTTAGAAAGTGCAAACTTCTATGCCGGAAATATTCGTAAGAGTGCCGTAGCTTTAGGTCTGCGAACAGAAGCTAGTGCCCGTTATGAAAAAAGTTTAGATCCTAATATGTGTGATGTCGCTTTAAAAAGATTATTATATTTATTAAATAAAGAAAATAAAGATATGGAAATATTATCTAATTTAACGGATATATATCCTAAAAAATTAGAAGAAAAGAAAGTAATATTAACGAAAAATGATATTAAGAGATATACCAATATTAGAGTTAGTGATGAAGAAGTAAAGAAAATGCTTACTTCTTTAGGATTTAAAGTAACTATTAAAAGTGATACTTATGAAATAATTGTACCAACATATCGTGCTACTAAAGATATTAGTATGGATGCGGATATTATTGAAGAGATAGTTAGATTATATGGTTATGATAAAATAAATGAAGAACCAATAATTGGGGAATCTTCTAGTAAAGTATGTGAAGACTTCTGGGATAGAGAGTATAATACGAAAGAATACTTAGCTACTAAGTGGAACTTACATGAAGTCCATAGTTATTTATGGTATGATGCTAGTATGTTAGAGAAAGTAAATATTAAAAAAGAGGGAGTACATTTACTTACTCCAGTTAAAAATAACTTATTAAGAGATGATTTATCTTTAAGTTTATTACCTATTATTAAAACTAATTTAAAAAATAGGAATAAAGTAGGTATTTTTGAAATAGGGACAGTTATTATAAATAATGAAAATAAAAGACATTTAAGTATTATTTTAGCTGATGATGATAAGATGGTAGCTAATATTTATTATCAAGTAAAAGAAATAGTAGCATCTATATTTAAAGTATTTAAACATAAGATAGTAGAGTTTAAACATGGTAAGAATAGTTATTATGATAAAGTATTAGATATTATAGTAGATAATAAATGTTTGGGAGAAATAAGATTATTTAATGGCATATGTAATAGTTATATAGGGAAGAAGAAATGTGCAGTAGCAGCAGAGATTTATTACGAAGTATTTAATGAAATAGAAGATAAGAAAGTTTTATTTAAAGATATTAGTAAATATCCAGAAGTAGAATTAGATTATACAGTTATAACACCACTAGATAGTAAGTATGAAGATTTAGAAAAGATTATTTTAGAAAATAAAAATACTTTAATTAAAAAGTATGAATTAATAGATATATATAGTGATGATAAGAATAAGAAATATACTATTAGATATACTTTAGGTAGTGATGATAAAACTTTAGATAGTAAAGAATTAGAAGAGTTTAAAAATAACTTTATATCTTTAATAGAAAAGCATAATTTAGATATAATTAAATAGAATAGAAAATAAAAAATTCTATTCTTTTTTAATTATAATATTGTATAATGGCGTAAATTGAGATATAATTAAATTAATATTTGGGAAAGATAATTATAGGAATAGGAGTTTTAATTATGGATAAAAAGAATATAGTAGTAATATTAAGTATTTTAGTAGTAAGTATTATTATAACTATTGGAGGAGCTTATGCATATTTTGTAGCAGGAATAGATAGTACTTCGGAAGATATTACCATAACTTCCGGAAAGTTAGAATTAACTTTTGAAGAAAGTGATAATATATCTTTACCTAATGCTAAACCAGGTGATAGT
>CANQHW010000107.1 GCA_947623855.1 uncultured Bacilli bacterium
TTAAAGTATTAGTTTTATTTTGTTTTTCTTTAACTTGTTTAAGATCATTATTTAATAAATCATCAATATTTATCTCAAATAACTTACAAATAGCCATAATCTTATCCATCTCCGGATATGCTAAACCACTTTCCCATTTTGATACCGCTTGTCTAGTGACATTTAGTTTTTCTGCTAATTCTTCTTGGGATAAATTATGTTCTTTTCTTATTCTTTTTAAATTCTCTTGAAAATTCATAAAATATCTCCTTTCCTAAGAAAATTATATCTTTATATTGTAGTTGCGTTCTACCAATTTTCGGTTGTTTTTTGTAATCTTTTAGTTGCATTTATCTATTTTAACATAAAAAAACTTAAATTTTTGAAAATTTATTGTATAATTAATTTAGGTGGTTATAAATGAAACTAAAAGTCGTAATTGGAGTAAGTAACCGACATGTCCATCTAACTAAAGAAGTATATGATAAGTTATTTACAGAAGAATTACATATTAAAAATCCTTTAAAACAAACTGGTGAATATGCTAGTGATAAAGTAGTAAGTATTATAGTAGGGGATAAAGTTATTGATAATGTACGAATTGTTGGACCCCTACGTAACTATAATCAAGTTGAAATATCTTTATCCGATGCTCGTAAATTAAAAGTTAATCCTCCCATGCGCAGAAGTGGGGATTTAGCGGAAAGTTTACCTGTTACTTTGAAAACTGAAAAAGGAAGTGTTTCCCTAGATAAAGGTTTAATTATTCCCAATCGCCATATTCATATGTCTTATGAAGAAGCAAAGAAATTAGGATTAGAAGATAATCAAGAATTACAAGTAAATATAGGAGGATTAAAAAAAGGTATAATATATGCTGTAACTAAGTTAAGTGAAAAAGGAGTTCTAGAGATGCATATCGATACTGATGACGCTAATGCTTTTATGCTTAATACTGAGGATATGGTAGAGGTTACCGATGAGTTTTAAAATAGGCAACGTCGAAATTAAAAATCAAGTAATATTAGCCCCCATGGCCGGGATAACCGATCATACTTTTAGAACTATTGCTCTTGATATGGGAGCAGCTTTAGTCGTTAGTGAAATGATTAGTGCTGAAGCCCTCGTACGAGAAAATAAAAAAACTTGGGAAATGTTACAAGATATTCAAGATGAACATCCCTTATCTATTCAAATATTTGGTGGTTCCCCTAAAACAATGGGTAAAGCTTCAAAAATGTTATGTGAACGTATTCCACAAATATCCCTAATTGATATCAATATGGGATGTCCCGTTCCTAAAGTAGCTCTTCGTAGTGAAGCCGGTAGTGCTTTACTAAAAGACCCTGAAAAAATAAGGAAAATAGTTACAGAAGTAGTAAAAAACTCTAGTGTTCCCGTCACCGTTAAAATAAGAATTGGTTGGGATGAGAAAAACATCAATGCCGTCGAAGTTGCTAAAATCATCGAAGAAGCTGGTGCTAGTGCTATTGCGGTGCACGGAAGAACTAGAAGTCAAGGTTATAGTGGGGTAGTAAATAAAGAAATAATTAAAAAAGTTAAAGAAGCAGTCTTAATCCCCGTTATTGCTAACGGTGATATAAAAAGTTATCAAGATGCTAAAGAAATGTTAGATTATACTAAATGTGATGCCATAATGTTAGGACGTGGTACTTTAGGAAATCCTTGGTTAATAAAAGATTGTGTTACTTACTTAGATAAAAAAACTATTCCTAAACCCGTAAGTATTCAAGATAAAATTCTTATGATGGAAAATCACTTTAAAAAATTAGCAGCATCTAAAAATGAAAAAGTCGCTACTTTAGAATTCCGTACCCATGCTTTATGGTATTTAAAAGGCCTGCCTAATAATAAAGTTACTAAAGATGCTATATGTAAAGCCAAAAGTGGGGAAGAAATCCTAAGTATTTTAAAAAATTATTTAGAAGAGTGTATATGAATAATATTGAATATTATTTTACTAAATTACAAAAAAGTAAATTCCGTTCTAGTTTTCATTTAAAAGAAAAAGATAAACTATATATTAAAGAAAAAGGTTTAACCAAAATTCAAAATGATACCCTATATTTTATTGAACACCGCTTAGCATCCTCTTTTCCTAAAAATGATGGTAAACAAACCCCTATGCATGGGCATCCTTCCTTTATTGCGTTTCACGCCACCGCAACGTGTTGCCGGGGTTGTATGAATAAATGGTATCATATTCCTAAAGGAAGAAAATTAACTAGTAATGAAAAAAAATTTATTTGTGACCTCGTAATGGCATATTTAAAAAAAGAAATGGAGAATGATTTATGAATAAAGTTGTCTTAATAGGATGTGGAAATGTTGGTATGAGTTATGCTTATGCCTTATTAAATCAAAGAACTAGTGTTAATGAATTAGTATTAATTGATTTAAATAAAGAAAGAATAGAAGGAGAAGCTATGGATTTAAACCACTGCCTGGCTTTTGCTCCCACGAAAATGGTAATTCGTTGTGGTGATTATCCCGATTGCCAAGATGCCAGTATTGTCGTCATCGCCGCTGGTGCTAATCAAGAAGTCGGCGAAACTCGGATGGATTTAATCCATAAAAATAGTAAAATATTTAAAAGTATTGTTAGTAGTGTAATGAATAGTGGTTTTAAAGGGATATTTTTAATCGCTACTAACCCTTTAGATATTATGACCTATCTTACTTGGAAGTATTCTGGTCTTCCAACTAGTAGAGTAATTGGTAGTGGAACTAGTTTAGATACCGCCAGACTTAGATATATGGTGGGTGAAAAACTAAATGTCAGCCCTAAAAATATCCATGCTTATGTTATTGGAGAACATGGGGATTCCGAGTTTGTACCATGGAGTAATGCCAATGTTGGCTTACAAAAACTAAGTGACTTCTTAACCCCCGAAGAACTAGATAAAATATATGTTGATGTTCGAGATGCCGCTTATGATATTATCAAGAAAAAAGGTGCCACCTGTTATGGTATTGGTATGTGTTTAGTAAGAATTACAAATGCCATCCTTAATAATGAAAATAGTATTATTACCGTATCTACCTATGATGAAAATAACGATGTTTATATCGGCCTTCCTTGTATACTAAATAATACAGGAATTAATAAGAAAGTTTATGTTAAACTAAACGAAGAAGAAACCGCAAAATTAGAACACTCCATAAAAGTCATAAAAGAAGCTTTAAACGAAGTAAAATAGTTTAAAGCTTCTTTCTTTCCTCCTTTAAATTACTAATGGCATTTAATAAAGTATTATTAGTACAATTAGGAGTTATATTTGCTTGTAAAGATAGAAAACTATCTCCATCCATAGGTAAAGATGTTATCTCAATAGCGTCGCTATGGAAAGCCAGTCTTCGAAAATTCCTTATAAGTTTATCACTCATATTAGTATATATTTGATTTATTTTTTCTTCTATATCTTTATTATATTCTTGCTTATAAGGAATTTTCGAAGACTGGCTTTCCATAGCGACGCTATGGAAAGCCAG
>CANQHW010000108.1 GCA_947623855.1 uncultured Bacilli bacterium
TCTAATTTATCAGGTGTATTCTTTTTATTTTTACTAACCGTATAATTAATTCTTTTGCATTCACTACAAGCTAAATCAATATATTCTCTATTACCAGCTTTAGCTTTTGCCATAGTTCTTCCTCCTTTTATTAAAATACTTATGCTATTATATCATTACTTTCTATATTTTGTAAATAAATTAATCTTCTTTTTTAACTTTCTTTGGTAAAGCTTCTTTACGAGATAAGTTAAGTCTTCCCTTACTATCATATCCTAAAGATTTAACTAATATCTCATCCCCTACTTTAACTATATCACTAGGTTTATTAACTCTTTTATAATCTAATTGAGATACATGAACTAAACCTTCACAACCATCCCATAAAGATACAAAACAACCAAAATCTTCTACTTTAACAACTTTCCCAGTATAAATTTTTCCATATTCTACTTCTCTTACAACATTTAAAATCATTTCTTTAGTCTTATCAATAATATCTTTATCAATATGATAAATAGTTACCCGTCCATCATCTTCTAAATCAACTTTAACCGCATTTTTATCATTAACACTGGTAACATTAGAAGCTTCTAGGATAATCTTAGTAATCATATCTCCCCCTTTACCGATAACATCTTTAATCTTTTCCGGATTAATCATAAATGTTTCTACTTTAGGAGCATACTTACTTACTTCTTTACGAGGTTCTGGAATAATCGTTTCATATAAATCTAAGATTTCTAAACGCGCTTTTCTTGCTTGGGCTAAAGCTTCTTTTAAAATCTTTTTATCAACACCATCAATTTTAATATCCATTTGTAAAGCACAAATACCTTTTCTAGTACCAGCTACTTTAAAGTCCATATCTCCCAAGTGATCTTCCATACCTTCAATATCTGTTAAAATAACATACTTACTACCATAAGTAATTAACCCCATCGCAATACCTGCAACTGGTGCTTTAATTGGAACACCTGCCGCCATTAAACTTAGGCATCCCGCACAAATACTTGCTTGCGAAGAAGATCCATTACTACTTAATATCTCTGATACTACTCTTATTGTATAAGGAAACTCTTCTTCCGAAGGAATAACTTGTAATAATGCTCTTTCACCTAATGCTCCATGCCCAATCTCTCTTCTTCCCGGTGAACCATATCTTCCCGTTTCTCCTACACTAAATTGAGGAAAATTATAATGTAACATAAATCTTTTCTCATCTTCCAAAGATAAGCCATCTAACATTTGACTTTCTCCTAAAGCCCCAAGAGTAGTTATTGATAAACTTTGTGTTTCCCCTCTTGTGAATAACGCTGACCCATGCGTTCTAGGAAGTAAATCAATCCTTGCACTTAAAGGTCTTATCTCATCTAACTTTCTACCTGCAATCCGAATATTTTCTTTAACAATAATCTTTCTAAAAACTTCATACCTTGTACTTTCATAAATCACACTTACTTTAGTTAATAACTCATTTAACTCTTTATCCTTTAACTCACTATTATTATTCCTATATTCTTCCAATAAATTACTCTTAATAGCATCTAACTTATCATACATTACCTTTTGTTCTAACTCATGCATCGCATCATCTAAAGGTTTTAAAATCTTTTCTCTTACTTCCTCAGTTAAAGATTTATCAATCTCTAACTTTTCATATTCCATTTTTTCTTCTCCAATAGCAGAAACAATCTCTTCCTCAAACGCTACTAACTTTTTAACCGCTTCGTGCCCAAATAATAAAGCTTCTAACATATCTTTTTCTGATACTTCTTTAGCTCCCGCTTCTACCATATTAATAGCATCCTTTGTCCCTGCTACCGTTAAATCAATATCGGATTCCAAAGCCTCCTCAACCGTCGGATTAATAACAAACTTCCCATTTACACGACCAACCTTAACTCCTGCCACTGGTCCATTAAAAGGTATCTTACTAATACTCGTCGCTAAAGAAGAACCAAATAAAGCTGCTAACTCTGGAATATTATCTTGATCAACACTTAACACCGTATTAACTATTTGGACCTCATTTTTAAAATCCTCTGGAAATAAAGGCCGCATTGGACGATCAATCATCCTAGCTGCTAACGTTGCATTATCCGTAGGACGACCCTCTCTTTTAATAAAACCTCCCGGAATCTTTCCTACTGAATATAACTTTTCATTATATAATACCATAAGTGGAAAAAAATCCGCCAATACATTGACATTCGAAGAAACTACCGCTGTACTTAAAACAACCGTATCTCCTACCCTAACTAAAACACTACCATGCGCTCTATTCGCTAACTCTCCATGTTCTACTACAATCTTTCTTCCATAAAAATCTAATTCAAATACTTGTTTACTTTTCTTCATAATAACCTCTCTTCTATTAAAAAAAGACACTTAAAATTTTAAAGTGCCTTATTTTCTTATACCTAAATCTTTAATTAACTCACGATAACTAACAACATTAGTCTTTCTTAAATAATCAAGTAAGCTTCTTCTTTTACCAACCTTCATTAAAAGACCTCTCTTAGAATGATAATCGTGAATGTGTTCTTTTAAATGTTCTGTTAAAGCATTAATCTCTTCGGTAAGAATTGCTATTTGAACCTCTGTAGCTCCACTATTCTTAGCATCTTTACCATACTTTTTAACTAATTGTGCTTTTCTTTCTTTTGAAACAGCCATTCTTCTTTCCTCCTTTTCTTAAATAATCGGTTATATCCTAGAAAGAATGCAAGGAGTTGCTTTTCTAACTAAGAAATAACTTCTATGCTGATTATAATATAAAATATATTTTAATGCAAGAAAAAAATACTTTTATATCCCTATATTTAAAAATAATAACGAAAGGAGAAGGTTTTTAATTCTAGCATATTACAAATACTAAAACATCGTAGGTATCAATGGACACTACACAAGAGAAGTGGTTTCTCCTTTCGTTATCAATATTATATACATAAATCATTAAAAATACAAGTAAAACTATTTTACAAAAAATTAACATTTACTATAGACAAATTACTAGCTATTAGCTATAATTATAAACAGAGATACCATTGTGGTGTTCTGACCTCTAGTTCGTAAGCTCTTTTAAAATAAGAAAAATTAGAAGAGATACTTACGGAAGGAGGAAATTCTTATGTATCAAAACAACTTCTTAGATGGAGGTTTTGGAAGCATGGAATATCTTGTTATGCTAGTAGTTATTCTAATATTAATTATTAGAATTATCGAACAACATAATAAATAGAACACCGAAAAGCGGTGTTTTAACAAAGTTTACGAACTATGTTAGAGTACCACACTGAGAAATGGTATCTCTTTTTTTGTTCTACATATATTATATACATAAATTTACTTAAAATGCAAGTATTTTTATAAAGATTAATTTTTTTCTGAAGTGCAACAAGGTTAAATTGAAAAAGACATATAAATAT
>CANQHW010000109.1 GCA_947623855.1 uncultured Bacilli bacterium
TTTTCATATGTACCTCCTATTTAAGTATTTGTTTTATAACCTCTTTTAATCTTTCTGGATCATTTAAATATAAATATCCTATTAAACATTCAAAACCTGTTGATGTCCGATAAGTTATGATATCAGTAGTTTTACTAATACGACCTTTAGCGTTACGGCCCCATTTAATTATTTCTAATTCTTGATTATTTAAAATATTATTATTTTCTAATTCTTCTAATATACGTCTTTGACTTTTAGCACTTACATATTCTAAGCTTTTAGTTTGTAATTCATTTACTTTAGCTAGACCTTTATTAATAAGATATTTTCTTACGAAAAGTTCATAAACGCTATCCCCTAGATAAGCTAATACTAAAGGGGAATAATTTTGCATATTTCTCACCACTTAAAATAATAACATAAAATAATAAAAAAAGCGAGAATTTATTTCTCACATATATTATTTATATTTATATATAAATTATATTAATAGTTCTCAGCTTTTAATTCCATAAATGATTCAGGATGTTTACATACAGGGCATACTTTTAATGCATCTTCTCCGACATAAACATGACCACAGTTACGGCAGATCCAAACTTTTTCTTCACCTTTATGGAAGACTAAGTTATTTTCAATATTACCGATTAAAGTCATATATCTTTCTTCATGATGTTTTTCAATGGCTCCAACACTTTCGAATAAGTAAGCGATTTCATCGAATCCTTCTTCTTTAGCAGTTTGGGCAAACTCCTTATACATTTCTTCATGTTCATATTTTTCACCAGAAGCCGCATCTTGTAGATTTTCTAAAGTATTAGGTACTTTACCTCCGTGTAATTCTTTGAACCATAATTTAGCATGTTCTTTTTCATTATTAGCAGTTTCTTCAAATATAGCTGCTATTTGTTCATAACCATCTTTTCTGGCTTGAGATGCATAATAAGTATATTTATTACGAGCTTGAGATTCGCCAGCAAAGGCAGCCATTAAGTTTTTTTCTGTTTTTGAACCTTTTAGTTCCATTTTCATTACCTCCATTTACATAGATTATTATACAAAAAAATTCTTTAGAAGACAATATCTAAAGAATTTTATTTTTATAGTTGAGCTTTTAATATTCTGGTTAAAATAATAATTAATTCTGGATCTTTTACGGCTTTAACATAGATTTCGTGATCTTTGATTATTTCTTCGATTATTTTAACTTTACTAGGAATAATATCTTTATTAGCATCTAAGCCCATTACTAGGAAATATTTTACTCCTCCATATAATGTTTCATTAAGAAGGATATATTTTTCATTATTTTCTAGTGTAATTATAGTATTTAATTTCAACCCCATTTATATTCCTCCTTATCTTCCGCGTCCTACGCTACCATTTATTATTCTATCAAGTTCACTTAAATCGACTTCTTCTTTCGGAACATCTGCTTGAGGAATTATAGTAGTAAAGTCGGCTTGTTTTCCTTTATCTTCATCAGCTTTAATACCTAATTCTTGAACATCAGTGACTTTGATTGGTTCACCACTTTCTAAATCAGGAACTTTTTTCTCTTCATTTACGGGATTGAAGACAGGTATTGTTCCGGTAGCAATATTTGGTTCTTCTTCCGTTTTTGGTTCACCAAAGAACTCTTGAACAGGTTCATGGACATAAGTTAGAGGAGTTTCTTCTTTAGGTGGTTCTTTTTCTTCTTCTGTACCAAAGTATTCTGCTACAGGAGAAGATGTATATGTATCATCATTTAAATCAATTATAGGAACTTCTTCCATAGGAAGAGGAGATTCTTCTTCTAAGTCAGGTTTATTGTCTTTAGCAAATACTGGTTTAATGATATCATCTTCTTTTTCTTCTTTTTCAGGAGCAAAGAAGGTATGCATTTTAGCATCAAACTTTGTTTGTAAGTTCGCAATTTTAGTATTTAGTTGTTCTTCAATTTCACTTGGAGAATTACTAAACTTCTTCCGATGATCAATTCCTACTACTTCCATCATTAATTTTTCTACTTCTTGATCTATCCGAGATTTTGTGCCTAAGAAACTTATTTTATGTTCTTTTAAAGTATCTAAAGAAGCAGTGATACGGGTTGCTAAATCAGTACTATAAGATTCTTTTAAAGCATTTAATTCATTAGATAAAATATTATTTAAAGATTCAATAACATTTTGATAAGCAGTTATTTCTTGGATATAACTATCATATACTTGGTCATAAGCAGTTTTTATATCTGTTAAGATTTTAGTTTCTTTTAAGGTTTCAGTTTTAGTGTCTTCGGCTTTTAATTTTCGACGATAATCTAATTCTTCAGCAAGACGGTTTTTATCTTCTAAAACTTTCTTAGCTTCGCTAACTAAGGTATTTTGTTTATCATGAGTTTTGGCAAGCCATTCATTAATACTATTTTCAAGTTCTTCTTCATCATAAGTAAAGCTATCTTTTCTGGTATCAAGAGGTTTTACTAGTCCGTTACTATTTTGTTTTTCACGATAAGCTTTATCTCTTTCTTTTATAAGAGTAGCTTTTTTCTCATCAAGAGTAGATATTTCGCTTTCGGGAGTATCCATATGTGGAACTTTAGTAGCTAAATTAGTTAATTGATTAATTATATTTTTTAATATTTCAAACCCATTACTTTTTAAAGGAATACGAGCAGTAGAAGCTAAATAAACCGGATGGTTAGTAATGGTGCCGATAGCAACATCGATTTCTGCTAATTTAGAAGTAACACTTTCATATTCTTTTTCAACTTCATTTTTTTTGATAGTATCAATATATAAGTATGGTGTTTCTAATTTATGTTCTAAGTCTTCTTTCTTTTTATTTAAAGGTAATAGTTTACGATTAATCTCAGCGATTAAATCATCATATTTTCTAATGGTATTTTCTAAGGCTGCTAATTCTTCTTGGTCTTTAGCAATACCTTCATTATATACATCGATAGCGTCTTTAAAATCATCTCTATTTAAATTAGATAAACGCTTTACTTCACTTTCTGCTTCTGCAATATTTTTAGTAATTAAACTTTTTTTAGATGTATAAGGAACTTTTTCAGCTTGGTATTGAGATTGTTGTAATAATAATTCATTAATATCCTTTTTAGTATGTAATAATTCTTGTTCATCATTTAATTCTAATTCCCGATCAATAAAGTTATCTTGATTAGCTAATGTTTCTTTTAATTTACGTGATTTTTCATCTAATTCTTTACGTTTAGGATATAATTCTTGTAATTGTTGGTCAAACTCGACGATAGTTGGGACACCTGCTCTTTTATCTACTAAAGCCATCTCTTTTAAAGTATCTATTAATTTAGCTATTTCTCTAGTTTCTTCATCTAAAGTTTCATCAAATGTTTCCGTATCGACTAGATATTTTAGTTCCATATAAGTCACTCCCTTATTCTAAATACT
>CANQHW010000110.1 GCA_947623855.1 uncultured Bacilli bacterium
AAATAAGGTGGTACCGCGGGTTATCTCGTCCTTATGATATGAATCTTTTTTATATAAGGAGGAATTTATGAAAAAGATGACAAATTTTGAAGAGTTAAAATGGCGGGGTTTAGTAAAAGATATTGCGGGGGAGGATATTGAAGATAAAATTAATAATGAAAGTGTAACTTTTTATTGGGGAACAGATCCGACGGCGGATTCTTTGCATTTAGGGCATTATAGTTCGTTAGTTACGGCGAAAAGATTAATGTTAATGGGGCATAAACCAATATTATTATGTGGAGGGGCCACGGGAAGAATTGGGGATCCAAGACCTACGGCCGAAAGAGAAATTATAAGTATTGAAGAGTTAAATCATAATATTGAATGTATTAGAAAACAAATAGATGAGTTATTTTATGGGAAAGCTAAACTAGTTAATAATTATGATTGGTTTAAAGGATATGAATATTTAGATTTTTTAAGAGATATTGGAAAATATATTAATGTTAATTATATGTTAGATAAAGATATTATTAAAAGAAGATTAGAAACAGGGATTACTTATGCGGAATTTTCTTATATGTTAATTCAAGGTTATGACTTTTTAAATATGTATAAGAATATGAATTGTATTATGCAAGTAGAGGGTTCTGATCAATGGGGAAATATTACAACAGGGGTTGATTTAATTAAAAAGGTTTTAGGGAAGAATGCTTATGGATTTACGATGCCTTTAATTTTAGATCAAAATGGTAATAAGTTTGGAAAGAGTGAAGGGAATGCTTTATGGTTAGATAAAGATAAAACTTCTAGTTATGAATTATACCAATATTTAATTAATACTGATGATAGTATGGTAGAACATTATTTAAAAGTATTTACTTTTTTAACTCCTGAAGAAATAGTTGCTTTATTAGAAGAACATCATCAAGAACCACATTTAAGAAAAGCTCAAAAGAAATTAGCAGAATGTATTATAACAGATTTACATGGAAAAGAAGAATACGAAAAAGCCTTAAATATAAGTGAAGCTTTATTTAAAGGAGAATATAAGAAATTAAAAGCCAAAGATATTATGTTAGGGCTTAAAATGGTACCAACAATTAATTTAGATAAAGATATTACTTTAATCGATTTACTTGTTAATAATAATATTTGTGTAAGTAAAAGAGAAGCCCGTGAGATGCTTAGTGCAAAAGCGATTACTATTAATGGGGAAGTATGTACGGATGAAAATAAAGTAATAGATAAAAAGTTAGGTATTGAAGAGAAAGTTTTAGTTATAAGAAAGGGTAAGAAAAAATATTATCTAGGTATATTTAACTAACTATAAAAAACTCCTTATCATAAAATAATTTAGGAAAGGAGTTTTTTCTTATGTATACTAATTATTATATGCCAAATGATACTCGTCAAGGGTTTGTGTTACCATTTTTAGTAGGAGCTGTTACTGGAGGAGCTGCAGTGGGTTTAACAAGACCGCGTCCTATTGTAAATTATCCTAATTATAATTATCGACCATATCCTTATTATGGTGGACCAGGGTATTATCAATATTACTATTAATTTTTAATAGCTAAACTAAGTAAGAAAAAGATACTGCAGATACTACTACCGCCATAACTTAGGAAAGGTAGAGGGATACCCATAATAGGAAGAAAACCTAAATTCATAGCAATGTTATATAATACTTGGAAGGTAAAAATAGTAAGAAAGGTAAAAGTAAAATAGGTATTTTTATTATAAAATAGGTTATAAAATATAATTAAAAGATAACTTAAGAAGATGAAGATAAAAAGAAAAGTATTTTTACTGATAATATAAGCAAAGAAAAAGTCAGTATGAAATTCCGGAAAATAAAGAGTTTTTCCTGCTCCAATAGAGATTAGAGCATTTTCGAGTTGAGTGCTGGTGTTATTGGTAAATGATAGTATTCTATCTAAACGATAGAATATATGGGAACCAAATAGGGTAATAAGTAAGTTTTTATTGAAGAGAAAGGTTAATAAACTAGCACTTATTAACAGTAAGATTATTAAAAAGAAGGTAATATAAAATTTTTTAGGTAATTTTAAATAGAATAGAGTTACTAAAGTAATAAGAGAGTAGAATATTAGGGAACCAGTATCAGGTTCTAGGAAGGTTAGAACAGAAGGGATTAGATAGGTAATAAAGGTTAATAATAGTTTATGTTTATATTTGGAATTTAAGATATAATAATGGATTAAAATAAGGGATATTTTCATAAGTTCATTGGGTTCAATAGAAAAATATTTAAATTGAATCCATGATTTAGAATTATTAATTGGTTTACCAAATAATAAGACATATATTAATAATAAAATATTTATTAGATAAAGATATTTAGAACATTTTAGAATAGTTTTCTTTTTTAAAAAACTAACAAGAATAAATAATAAGATACCAATAAAATACCAAATACTTTGTTTTATAGTATATTTTTGAGGCATTATAAAAATACTTATTAACATAAGAATTAGAAGGGGTAGATATATAAAAAGTATTTTAGGTATTTCTTTCTTTTTCATATTATTATTTTGTGTTACTTTTATTATTTTTAATCATAAAATGTAATAGGTGGAGATATGAAAGAATATTTACCAAAAGTTTTTGTAAGTCCTATAACGAAGAAAATAGATAATGATCAAGAAGTATTTATGGGTAATAGTAGAGATGATAAAAGTGTTAGTGAAGTATTAGATAGTTTATTTACTAATGATACTTATACTTTTAGAAGAAAGTTTGAAATAAAAACAAATAATGAAGTAATAACAACAAGTATTATCTCAAGACAAGGTAATAAACTACTTACCTTAGATAATCGTTATATTGATATATTAGATATTAAAAGTATTAAAGAAATAAGTTCTAGGTAAAACAAGAACTTTTTTATTTTACAAAAAATAATAATTTACAGTAGACAAATTATTGGCTAATAGCTATAATTATATATAGAGGTATCATTGTGGTGTTTTTATTTCCTCTAGTTCGTTTATAAAAAATATAAATAGAATAGGAGGTAATGCATATGAAGAAGGTAAGGACAGGAGGTTTTTGGCATCGACTCTTTAGTCATGCTAGTCGTAATTTTGACATTACTTGCTTACATACTAAACGACAAAAAATAAAACACCCTAGTGGGTGCAACCTTTTCAAACGAACAATGAAATGAGTTACCACATAGGAAATGGTATCTCTTTTTTCGTTCCTACATATATTATATACACAAATTTACAGAAAATGCAACAATATTTTGTTAAATCTTACTTTTTACATTTTTCAATTATATGTTGATATGGATTATTCTTTATGTTTTTAGCTAAAGTTAATATATTAGTATTTTGTCTTGCAACTTCTTCATCACTTCTTGATATTTGAACACAAATATCAGAA
>CANQHW010000111.1 GCA_947623855.1 uncultured Bacilli bacterium
ATGGCGGGGATTATCATTCTTATTATCTTATCATTCTTAATTTATGAATGTATCTCTTTAATTGAAAAGAAGTTATCTAAGTGATAGCTTCTCTATTTTATACATAATTACCCATTAAAAGTTCATACTAAAACTGGTGATTAATATGCCTAATATTCATAGTAATATCTCTTTTGGATTAGTAAATATCCCTATTATAATGAACCCTATTATAAAAAATAATGATACATCTTTTAATCAATTACATAAAAAATGTTTAAATCGAATCGAATATATTAAATACTGTCCTCATTGTAAAGATGAAGTTAAAGAAAAAGATATCATAAAAGGATATGAATACGAAAAAGATAAATACCTAACCTTTGATAAAACCGAATTAAATAAATTAAAACTCGAAAATGATCATGAAATAGAAATTGTATCATTTATCAATATCCAAGATATTGATCCCTCTTACTTTGAAAAAAGTTATACCCTAGAAACTGAAAAATCTAGTAAAGCTTATAACCTATTCTGTGAAGCCCTAAAAGCTTCTAAAAAAGTTGCCCTTGCTAAAACCGTTATTGGTAGTAAGTTTTATTACTGTATCTTAAGATTTACTCCTACCGGAATTATTATGACTACACTCTTTTTTAAAGAAGAAGTAAATCTTCCTAACGAAAAAATAACTAATAAAAGTTCCTCCAAAGAATTAGAACTAGCTATTAAAATAATCGAAGAACGTAAAGGAAAATTCGAACCTGAAAAATTACAAGACGAATATCAAAATAATATAAAAAATGCTATAAACTTAAAATTAAATGGTAAAACTATTAAAGGTAAAAAGAAAACACAAAAGAAACAAGTAACTGATCTTTTAGAAGCTCTAGAAAAGAGTTTAAAAAAAACTAAATGAGTATATGGTCCGATAGAAAATATTACCCTATGCTTCTAAAAGAAATAGATAAACCCTTTAATTCTAAAGATTACTTATTTGAAATAAAATATGATGGTATTAGAGTCTTATTATTTGTTACTCCCAACAAAGTAACTATCCAAACTAGAAATAAAATAGATATAACTAATATCTATCCTGAATTACAATCTATTAAAAACCTTGTTAAAGAAAATACTATCTTTGATGGAGAAATAGTCTACTTTAATAATGGTTTACCCTCTTTTGCTCACCTTCAAGAAAGAAACCATTTAAAAAACCCTACTAAAATAAAAACAGCAAGTCTTAATAACCCTATCGTATTTATATGTTTTGATATAATCTATAAATCCAAAGATTTAACCAATATCCCTCTTATTAAACGTAAAAAATTACTTACTAACTATCAAGATACTAACGAATTTATTAAAACCTCTTATATTCTAAATAATGGTATAAAACTTTTTAAAGAAGTAAAAAAATTAGGTATAGAAGGTATCGTTGCTAAAAAAATAAATAGTACTTATCAAATAAATAAACGTTCTAATAATTGGATTAAAATTAAAAATTTAAAACAAGATACCTTCTATATTGGAGGATTTAAACCTAGTCCTAAAACCCCATCCTTATCTTTATATCTAGGAGAATATATTAATAATAAATTATCCTTTGTTGGTAAAGTATCTCTCTCTAATAAACATAATCTATATCCTATCTTATTAAAAGAAAAACCCCTTACTAAATCTCCCTTTACTAACTATAACGATTCCTTTACCTATATAAAACCTCACTATAAATGTCGCATAACATACTTAGAAAGAACTAAAAACAATCACTTACGTCAACCCATATATAAAGGAGAAGCTTAATGCTTCTCTTTATTATCCTGGAATTAATATATATGGATTGGTACTACTTCCATCTCCTTCCCCGCTCGAGATCATGGTGTTGGATGTCAGATATAAAGTGGGACGGACGGTATACGAAGCGAACGCGCTGCCGTTGGTGACATCCCCAGTCGAGATGACAAAGAACACACCGTAGGAGTAGGACGAAACCGGCGTAAGAGTCCATTGCCACTTACTTGAATCATATAACCAATCTTTTTCGGCACAATCTGTCTTGTAAGTTCCGCTATTCCATCCATATAATCTATATGCTAAACATTGCTCTCTTGTGTATGTTCCACTTCCATTTCCTTTTCCTCCGGTAGCATATCCATAATCACTTGGATACATTAAACCGATTTTTCCGATCCATTCCGTTTTTCTATTGCTTGGTACTGTACTTCCTCTTTCTGCACTATAGAATTGAGAAGTAGTTACATTATCGTAACTTGTTAGACCTCCTAGTTTCCATTTTGCGCTTTCAATCATACTTTTTGTTGGGCCAGTATCATCACCTTTTAAGCCTTCTGTACTAAAATTACAAGCTATTTTTGTTCCATCTGGTGCACCAATTCCATTACCAGTTGTTCCGGAACATTGTCCACCTTGTCTATCCCAATATAAACTTCCTGTTGTTCCCGTTGCGTTATATTGGTTTGTACTATATCCTGGGTTTAATAACATCATTAATCTGGAATCTGTCCAGTCATTACTTCCATCACTACTTAATGATGAGCCTTTTCCACTTGGTTTATTATCCCATACATAATAATTAGGTAACGGTTCATCTCTTATTATTTTTACTAAATTTTGGGTACCATTCTTTTCCGTCTCTACATTGTTCATTAATCCGATAATCCGCCATCTCTCACAACCTTTTTCTATAGCGTTATCTTTTGTTAAACCAGAATAGGTATCACAGTTAAACCAGATATAATTATGTGGATCTGCTCCAATATATCGTAAATTACCAAAATCATCATATGCAACCATACTTGTATCTTTTAACATCGCTTTAAGAAAAGTGTTTTCCCCTTTTTTAAATTTTAATGTACATTTATTGGTTTTAGAAGTATTAATACCAACTTTCCAATTTATATAATCAAACCAGACATTACTACCTTCTTTATCACATGAAACTGAATCAAGTATATATCCACTATCTTGAGGTGGTATTGCTGCAGCTTCGACATTATCAACTAATATTTTCATATTAGAAGTATTTTCTTCTTTTTCTTCATATTTTACTTCTTTATTATTTATTAAATTATATACTAGATAAGTATTTACTCCTATAAATAATATTATTGCTATTATTATATAGTATCTCTTCTTCATTTACAATTTTTCAAATGAAGTGCAACAAGTAGATATATAAAATACACTTATTGCTAAACTTAATGTTATTATATA
>CANQHW010000112.1 GCA_947623855.1 uncultured Bacilli bacterium
ACTTGACATATTGTTATGTCCTCCTTTCGCCTATATCTAGTATAGACTTGCTCCGTCCCGAATTACCTGATAGTAGGAAGTATTTTAGCAACACCGCCTAGCGTATCAGCAACCTCGCACATCCTCGCAGTCATACATTCAAAAGTATAGCAATAAATTCTATGAAAATCAAGGGGAAAATTGCAATTTTTCGATATTTTTTTACAAAATTAAAATAGTAGATTTTATTTTCTACTATTTATGATAAATTGACGAAAATATAATAAATACTTTCTATATTTTAATACATATATTATTTATTAAGTATTATCAGGAATAAGTTTTAACTTAACTAACCATTTAACAATCCAGTTATAAATCTTTTTGGATATTTCATAGAAGACTGGTAAGAAATGCCCACAAAACATTAAGACTACTAAACCAATATAAGTAATACTTGTAAGACTTAAGAAATCTCTTAAGATAATCATAGCAATAAAATATAGGGCTTCACAAATATAGATTATTACTTTACGGAATTTAGACAAGGGGGAGTAAATTCCTTCTAAAGCGCGCATATAATTCCAACCAGCTAGGAAGACACAAATAGTTGTTAACATTTCTCTTTCCGCTCCAACATAGCTTCCAATGGTCATAATACTAGTTAAAAGAATGGCAATGGTAAAGGCATAAGGAAAAGCCCACTCAAATACTTTGGTTAAAAAGTCGTGTTTTACTTTATTAAAGTTAGGTTCATAGGTTAGGAAAAAAGATGGAATGGATACACAGAAGGTTACCATAACGGATAGTTGGATTGGTAAGAAAGGATAACTTTTACCGATAATAATGGTAAGGATAGCCATAATACTTGAATATAATGTTTTAATTAGAAATAAACTAGCGGAATACGTAATGTTATTAATTACTCTTCTTCCTTCATTAACAATGTGAGGCATGGCACTAAAGTCATTATTAAATAATACTAAATTAGCACTTCTTTTGGCGGCATCACTACCACTTGCCATGGCAATAGAGCAATCAGCTTCTTTTAGCGCTAAGCAATCATTTACACCGTCACCAACCATAGCCACTGTATGTCCAGCTTCTTTTAAAGCAACTAACATTTCCTTTTTTTGTTCCGGACTAACACGGCCAAAAATACTGTATTTTAAAACTGCTTCTTTAAGTTCCGTTTGATCTTGTAAAGTATTAACATCAATATAATTATCAGCATCTTTAAAGCCAGCTCTTTTGGCAACTTTACTAACGGTTAGAGCATCGTCACCCGAAATAATTTTTAAATCAACACCTTGGGATACAAAATAAGATAAGGTTTCTTTGGCATCTTTTCTAATAACATCACTTATTTTAAAGATAGCAATAGGTTTAAGATCAGCTACTACTTCATTTTTTTGAGGTTTATTTTTACTGTAAGCAAGGACAATAACTCTAAGTCCCATATTGGCGTATTCATCAATTAATTTATCTAATTCTTTATGTTTATTAGGAAATAAAAATTCTTTAGCTCCTAAATAATAGGTACCATCTTCATAAAAGTAAGCACTATATTTTCGTTTAGATGAAAATGGGATTTTACCTAGTAACTCTTTAGGACTTTTTTCAGGATAGTAATCTTTTAAAGCAAGTAAGGTAGCATTAAGATTAGTTTCACTATTTACAATACTTGCCATTACTTCATTAATACTACCTTTTTCTAAGATATCAACGCCTTCAACGCGCATTTTTCCTTCGGTAATAGTACCAGTTTTATCTAAACATAAAGTATCGACACGAGCTAGAGTTTCAATACAATATAATTCTTGAACTAAAGTTTTTTGTTTAGAAAGTCTTATCACACTTAAAGTTAAAGCTACTGTGGTAAGTAAAACTAAACCTTGGGGAACCATACCTAATAAAGCAGCGACGGTTTTTAGAATAGCTTCAGGATAAGGAAGCATGCTTACAAAATATTCTTTACAAAATAAGAGAATGCCAATGGGTACAATAATAAAACTTACGACTTTTAAAACTTTATTAATGGAAAGAAATAATTCGCTTTTAGCGTGTTTTAACATTTTGGCTTCTTTAACAATTGAATGAGTATAGGTTTCTTCACCAACTTTTACGACTTCGCCGATACATTCTCCAGATGTGATATAAGAACCAGAAAATAAACTTTCATTGACACTTTTTTCTAAGGCATCACTTTCACCGGTTAGTAAAGATTCATTTACTTCAACAGTACCTTCAATTATTGTAATATCAGCTGGTACTTGATCACCGGTTTGTAATAAAACGTAATCATTTTTCACAATATCTTTAATATTTATTTCTAAAACTTTACCATCTCTTATGACTTTGGCCGGTGTTAAAGTAAGGATGGATAATTTATCTAAAATTCTTTTAGCTTTAATTTCTTGGAAGATACCAATGCTAGTGTTAATAACGATTAAAAGACCAAATAAAGCATTTTTATAAGAACCAACACTAATAACTAAAATAAATAAAATAACATTAATAACATTAAAGAAAGTTAAAGTATTAGCAAGGATTATTTCGCGCAGACTTTTAGTCATTTTATCTTTGACTCTGTTTACTTCTCCTTTATAGATTTTTTCATTTACTTGTTTACTAGTTAAGCCTTTATATTTTTTAATATCCATAATACTCACTCCATTACCCCATTATAACACATTTTTATTATTCCACGGAAAAAGAAGAATTAATCTTTTTGAATAATTATTTTATTTAATTAAACTACTTTATAATAATTTAATTCTTTTGCTAGTTCTTCTTTACTTGGTAAATGTAATAAATATTTGGAGGTATATATTTGCTGATTATCTGGTATGGTATATTTTACTATAGTTTCATTTTTATCTTTACCAAGTAAGATACCTACTGTTAAATTATCACTTTCTTTTTTTATATTTTTATCATAGTAATTTACATACATATTTATCTGACCTATATCTTTATGAGTTATTGCTCTATTTTAAGTTCTATAATTACATAACAATTTAGAATATTATTATAAAATACTAAGTCTGGATAATAATTTTTATTATCTATACTTATTTTAACTTCACTACCTATGAAACTAAATCCTTTACCAAGTTCTAATAAAAATTCTTTTAGGTGATTTATTATTTCTTTTTCTAAATCTTTCTCTTTATAGTTCTTATCCAAATTGAGAAACTCTAGTATATA
>CANQHW010000113.1 GCA_947623855.1 uncultured Bacilli bacterium
TAAAAATGCGAGCCAAGCGGAGATTAAAAGTGCTTTTAGAAAGTTAGCTAAACAATATCATCCTGATGTTAATAAAACTGCCGAAGCGGAAGCTAAGTTTAAAGAAATAGGGGAAGCGTATGCGACTTTAGGAGATGAACAAAAAAGGAAGCAATATGATCAATTCGGACATGAAGCTTATACTAGTGGGGCCCAAGGTGGGTTTGGAGGATTCGGTAATGGAGGATTTTCTTCATGGACAACGGCATTTGATGATGATATTGATTTAGGAAGTATTTTTGAAGATTTATTTACCGGTGGTTTTGGTTTTCGAAGTAGAGGAAGAAGTAGTAAGGCTTCTAAAGGGGAAGATTTACTGGTAAGAGTTAATATTGACTTTTTAGATGCTGTAAAAGGAACTAATAAAGAGATAAAACTTACAATGGATGATGCGTGTGATGAATGTAAGGGTCAAGGGGGATTTAATGAGAAGACTTGTAGTACTTGTCAAGGTCGAGGAAGAGTTGTAAAAATGCAACAAACCCTTTTTGGAACTTTCCAAAGTGAAACGACGTGTCCGGATTGTGGAGGTAAAGGAACTTCTTTTGAAAATAGATGTAGTAAATGTCGAGGAACTGGACATATAAGTAAAAATAAAACAATTAATGTTGAGGTTCCAGCTGGAGTAGATAATGGCAGCCGTTTAAGAATTAGTGGTAAAGGTCCCGCAGGTCGAAATGGGGGCGAAAACGGGGACATTTATATTGAGTTTCAAGTTAAAGAGCATCCGTTATTTAAAAGAGAAGGAGACGATATTTATTTAGAAGTTCCAATTGATGTAGCGACCGCGATGCTAGGGGGCGAAGTAGAAATACCAACTATTGATGGTAATTTAGTCGTCGAAATAAAAGCGGGAACGCAATCTTTAGAAAAACAAAGAATTAAGGGAAAAGGAATGCCAATACTTAATAGTAATCGCCGGGGCGATATGTATATTATTTTAAAAGTGGTAGTTCCAGATAAATTAGATAAAAATCAAAAACAATTATTAGAAGAACTTAGAAAAACGGATTTAACTAATAATAGTGAGTTTAAAACCTTTAAGAAATATTTATAAAAATCACGTAAGTGGTTTTTTTATGTCTTTAATTGTCGAATCTATTTTTTATCTTTAGATTATTTGATAATATTAAACCGTAGGTGATAGATAATGAATATATTTTATACTAATGAAACACTATATGTTAATCTTGTGGATACTATTAATACAGATATTTTAGAAATACTTAAAAAAAGAATCTTTAGAATTATTAATGATTATGATATTGATAATATCATAATCAATGTTATAGGAGGGGATAAAAAGAATCCTTTAATTAATGAGTTTGTAAGGGAATACTATAATCGGTATAATGGAAAATTAGTTGTCAAATAAAGATTTTTAGTTTATAATTTTCTTAAGAGGAATTGGTAACTATGATTAATAAAATTATAATTTATTTAACTTTTGGACCTTGGTTACTTTTTTTTGGAAGATTAATAAAAATGGCTTTAAAGGAAACTAAAAATAAAAAATTAGATTATGTATGGTTTAAAAAACATTTTAGTACAATTATGCATTTTGATATTATTATTTTAATTTTATTATTTATTTATTTTGCGATATATAATGATACTTTTGTAGATAAGATGTTATTTTCGGTAATGAATTTATATTTATTTGTTAATACTTTTTATGATAAAAGAAATATATCTAATAAATCATTAGATAAGAAAGATATTTTACCAGGTTTAATTATTTTTCTAATAAGTTTAATTCCTTTTCTTTTATATAATTTTAAAATAATTAATTTAGTAACAACATATATTATCTTATTTATATATGCAGCGTTAGCATATATTTTAGTAATACTGATTAGAAAAATTGTAAAATGATGGTATTTAGGGGGTTTTATGGAAGAAGTATTAAATTATACAATTAGATTAGCCAAATATGCTAAGGAAGTATTAGCTATTTATAATGAATTAATTAGGGAGAATAATTTAGCTACAATATTAAAATTAAAAGAAGAGATTAAAAAAGAGACATTATTATATGAAGAGATAAAACAAAAATCTTTATTAGAGAAAGTAGATGCTTATATAATTAAAGCATTAGAGATAGTTAAAGATAATCCTAGTAATAGTATTTTATTTTTAAGAATTAATGATATTTTAGAAACTTATATTTTAAAAGAGTTAGAGAGTAGTAAAGAAGAGCGGGTTAATAATTTTATAGCTAAATCAATACAAAGTACTTGTTTAATTAATGGGTTATTTTTATTGGAAAAGAAGACGGATTTAGTTACCGTAAAGTATGAATTAGCAAGATATAATAAATTAATTGAAGAAGTTTTATTAAAGTATGAGGGACATATTCCGTGTATTAATTATCAAGAACCATTACTTTTTAGTAATTTATGTGGGTTAAGGAATAGAGAAGTATTTAAGTTAATGCGGTTTGATATTGTAAGTAATTTAATGGGAGAGTTTTATCTTAATTTAGAGGAAGGAATAAAGACAAATAATATGTCTAAAGTAGTGGAGTATAGTTATTTAATGAAGGGAAGTTTAGGAATATTATCTATGGAAGAACAAAGGATTATAGGGAAGTGTTTAAAGGATAAAAAGTCAGAATTATTACCTTACTTAGTATTTATTTTTAATGATTTAGATAAAGATATTAATTTAATTAAAGATAATAGTATTAAATTAATATTAGAATAGGTATTTTTTTACTTGCGAAAGCATATAATCTTTGATACAATACTAATGGCTTATTAAAGCAAATAGTCATATTTATGGATTTAGGATACCAAGTGCCGAAGAGGTGGTAATCTAAAGAGGAAGTAAATAGGTGATAAAACGAAAGGGAGATGATTTTAATGGCCGTTGTTTCTATAAGTTATTTATTAGAAGCAGGAGTTCACTTTGGACATCAAACTAAAAGATGGAATCCAAAGATGAAGGAATATATATTCCAAACAAGAGATGATATTCATATCATTGATCTACAAAAGACTGTAGATTGTATTGAAAAGGCATATGCTGAAATTAATAGCATTGCGAAAAATGGAGGTACTTTCCTATTTATAGGTACAAAAAAACAAGCGCAAGAAGGTAGTGAAGAAACTGCTAAAAGAAGTAACTCA
>CANQHW010000114.1 GCA_947623855.1 uncultured Bacilli bacterium
AACTTTCTAAAAGCACTTTTAATCTCCGCTTGGCTCGCATTTTTATCGACTCCTAAGACCTCATAATAACTTTTTGCCATATTACCTTTTCCTCCTACTTATCTTTATATAAATTATCAAACTCTATAAGTAAGTTATTAAATGTTTCTAAAGCATTATTTGCTACTATATCATTACTCATATCAATATCAATTATCTTTAAAGCATCCATTGGATACATTCTACTTCCTACACTTAAGAATTTTTTGTACTTAGCAATAAATTCTTCATCTCCTGCTAAAACTTTATTAGCAACATAACTAGCAATAGAGATTCCTGTAGAGTATTGATAATTGTAATAATTCATAAAGAAGTGCGGTATTCTTGACCATTTAATCCCTGTATATTCATCATCTACCACATAATCTTCATAACTTTGTTTAAATAATTTTGCCCAAATAGCATTTAAATCTTCCGCCGTTAAAGCTTCATTATTTTGTAACCGATTATGTACCTCTAATTCAAACTCTGCTCTTCGACTAGCTTCAAATAAATTACCATAATATAAATCAATTAAATGATTTAAAATATATAATTTTTCTTTTTTATCTTCAGAATTATTAATTAAATATCTTGCTAAAATAAGTTCATTCGTTGTTGAAGCAATCTCTGCTAAAAATATCGGATTATCATGATAAATATATGGATTATTTTGATTAGATAACACGCCATTAATCGCATGCCCTAATTCGTGAGCAATCGTTGAAACATCATAGTATTCGCCCTCAAAATTGGTTAAAACAAACGGATGTGGAAAATAACAAGGCATCGAATAAGCTCCACTCATCTTCCCGGCATTATGATAAACATCAATCCATCTTTCTTGGAAAGCTTTTTTTAGTATTTCCGTATAATCACTACCTAAAACACTTAAACCTTTAATGACGACATCTTGAGCTTCTTCATAAGTATATTTCTTCCCCGGATTTTCTGCCAAAGGCAGATTTAAATCATAAGGTTTAATCTTATCAAAACCATAAACTTTCTTAAATAGTTTTAAATAATTAACAAAGTATTGATGCCCATTATTAACCCTAGCAATATGATCCGTATACACATTTGGTTTTAAATCTTTACTATCTAAAGAAGCTTCTAACGCACTATTATAACCTCTAACTTTTGCATATAAGTTTTCACTCTTCATTTGATTAATTAAAGCCAGTGCTATTGTATTATTATATTTCTTATATGTACTATAAAATAAATTATATACTTCTTTTCTTACTCTTTCATCCTTACTTTCAGAATATACACTATAATTACTCTTTGTTAACTCTACAGCCTCCCCTTCTTCATCAATAAAAGTTCCAAACTTCATCTCACTATTTGTTAAAACATTATAAATATCTTCATAACCATTTAAAATATTATTAAAACTTGATAATAAAGTTTCTTTATCTTCATCCAAATAATGTTCTTTACTCTTATAGATTTGTTGTAATAAAAACCGATATACTTCTAAATCTTTATTCTCACTTATATATTTTTCTATTAAAGCATAATCTTGTTTTAATAACTCTACCTCTACAAAACTAAACGTCTCACTAAATAAAGTATATAAATTACTTGCTTTACCATTTAATTTAGCATTATGGGTATTACTAAAATCTTCATCTTGTTTCACACTAGTATAACTTTCAATCTTACTAATTAACGCCATAATCCCTGTATAATAATTTAAAAATTCTAATAATGTTTTACTACTATCTAGAATATGTCCTTTATATTTAGGAGCTTCTTTTAATAAATCTTCCCCTTTTTTAATATCTTTTAAAACATCTTCTTCTGCTTTATATATCACACTTAAATCCCAAGTATATTTCTTAGGTATTTCACTTCTTTGTCTTTCTTTTTTAGTCATAGTTAAAACCTTTCTTTAAACGTACTCAAAAGAGAGTATAAGCTCTCTTTTGAAATATTTATTTAATCTTAATTATTTTTCTTCGTATTTCGCTTCTTTTACATCGTCATCTTTATTATTATCTTTGGTATCCGTATTTTCTTCTTTAGCTTGGTTAGCTTTCGCCGCTTCTTCATATAGCTTAGTAGCAAAAGCCATTGCTTTTTCTTCTAAATCTTTAGTTTTATTTTTAATATCTTCGATATCTGTTCCCTCTAAAGCTTTCTTAAGATCAGCAATCTTTTCTTCACATTCTTTTTTATCATCATCACTAATCTTATCACCTAAATCTTTCATAGATTTTTCGGTTTGGAAGATTAGGGAATCAGCATTATTTCGAACGTCAGCTTCTTCTTTACGTTTATCATCTTCGGCCTTATTAGCTTCCGCTTCTTTAACCATCTTATCTATTTCTTCATCAGTTAAATTAGTACTTGCGGTAATTGTAATACTTTGTTCTTTATTAGTTCCTAAATCCTTAGCACTAACATGCACGATACCATTAGCATCAATATCGAATTTAACTTCGATTTGTGGTACTCCTCTAGGAGCTGCTGGAATACCAGTTAATTGGAATCTTCCTAGTGTTTTGTTATCCGCTACCATTGGTCTTTCACCTTGTAAGATGTGAATATCAACAGCTGGTTGATTATCTGCCGCCGTACTAAATACTTGACTCTTACTTGTTGGAATCGTGGTATTTCTTGGAATCAAAACCGTCATGACATTACCTAATGTTTCAATACCTAAAGATAATGGTGTAACATCAAGTAATACTAAGTCTTCAACTTCTCCCGTTAAAACTCCACCTTGAATAGCAGCACCCATAGCGACACATTCATCAGGGTTTACTCCTTTAGATGGTTCTTGACCTAATTCTTTTTTAACTAATTCTTGAATATATGGAATTCTTGTAGAACCACCAACTAATAATACTTTATTAATATCACTAGCACTTAATTTAGCATCTTTTAAAGCCTTTCTTACTGGCTCTAAAGTTGAGTCGAATAAATCCCGACATAAATCTTCGAATTTAGCTCTTGTTAAACTTACTTCTAAGTGAAGTGGTCCATCACTACCTTGGGTAATAAATGGAACACTTATTTGCGCCGTAGTCATACCTGATAAATCTTTCTTAGCTTTTTCAGCGGCATCTTTAAGTCTTTGCATAGCCATTTTATCTTTTGATAAATCGAT
>CANQHW010000115.1 GCA_947623855.1 uncultured Bacilli bacterium
CATTTTTATGGAGTAGAAAAGATTATTAGGATTGGTACTTGTGGAGCTTTAAATCCTAGTGCTGATGTAGGAGAGATAATTTTAGCTGATAAGATATATTCGGAAAGTAATTTTGCTTATCAATATAATGGGTATTTATTAGATACGGTAAATCCAAGTAAAGAGTTAAATGATAAGGTAAAAGAGGTGGCAAGTAAGAAGAAGTTAAATTTACATGTGGGGATGCTTATGACTTGTGATGTTTTTGGACCATATGTTGATTTAGATGCTATTATGAATAGAATGCCATCAGGAGTTCATCCTCTAGGGGAAGAGATGGAGGCTTTTGGTTTAGTTCATGTTGCTAATACTTTAGGTAAAAAAGCTACTGCTATGGCAACAGTGGTAAATTCAAGGTTTAGTGATAAGATTATTTCTATTGAAGATAGAGAAAGATCATTAAACGAGATGATTTTGTTAGCATTAGACGCTTTAGTCTAATTGTTATAGATAAAAAGGGTTGGTTATTAGTTCTAGGACCAATAAGCCAAAATAAAAGGATTACGGGGGTAATCTTTTTATTTTGATAAAATTCTTTGTAAGCTTTTAGTCATTAGTTCGGGGTTATCTTTTAGTTTATAAGATTCTTCATAAGCTAGATATCCATCTTCAAGATTAGTAATAGCATTAGGGTTTATAAAAACACAGTTTCCTTTTTGGATAATATATAAATAAACCATATTCATTATTTTTAGAATCACTATCGTGATTATTAAAAAAGCTATTAGTTACACCCGTATTGATAGAATAATATATAGGGGTAGTATTTTTATAACCAATTAAGATAAAATAGTGATAAGCTTTTATTCTATTTCTCCAATAAGTAATTAGGTTGGTTACTTCATTAGGAGGTAGATTTTCAGTACGTTGTTTAGTTTTAGCATAATGGATAAGCATATTATCAATATTTTGGGGATTAAATAAACTATGATGATGTTTCTTTTTTTTATGTTTCATAGTAACTCCTATAACAAAGTATGGACTAAGTCTAAGAATTCTTTTTGAAGGGCTTCTAATCTTTCTTTAGTTAAAGCTTCGAATCTTAGTGTTAGATTAGGACCAGTATTACTAGCTCTAATTAGTGCCCAAGAAGAATCGGGGAAGATAATTTTATTACCATCAATAGTAATATTTTTATAATTTTTTTCTTGAGCATAAGTTGCTACTTCTTCAATAATTTTAAATTTTTTTTCATCAGTTGTTTTGATTTTTATTTCCGGGGAATTATAGTATTTGGGTAACATTTTGGTTATATCACTTAATTGTTCTTTAACATTACTTAATATTTCTAATAAACGTAAACCAGCATAGATACCACTATCAAATCCAGGCATTCGATCTTTAAAGACTAGATGACCAGAGTATTCACCTCCAAAAGGAATGTTATCTTCATTAATTTTAGCACGGGTGTAGGAAGCTCCAGTACGACATAGGATGGGTTTAGCGTGAAGAGAAGTTATAACATCTTCTAATGCTTTAGAACATTTTACATCATATAAAAATTCTTTTTTATCTACTTTATTAATTAAATCAATGACAAAGATAGCCATTAATTTATCTACAGAAAGATATTGACCTTCGTTATCGATTACGCCGATGCGATCGCCATCACCATCAAAAGCAATGCCGATATCGGCTTTTACTTCTAAGACTTTTTCTTTTAATTTAGTAAGATTTTCTTCTACAGCAGGATCAGGGTGATGGTTAGGGAAGGTGCTATCAGAATCATCAAATAACATTACTAAATCTATGGGAAATAAAGAATAAATATCTTTAGCTATTATAGAGGTAGTACCATTACCACAATCTACTACTACTTTAATTCTTTTTTTACCTAGTTTAATATCTTCTTTATATAAATCTATATAAGATGGTCTTATATCATAATTAATTACTTTACCTTTACCGGTTTTAAAGTTACCTAATAGGGTATAATCTCTAAAATCATATACTTGTTTACCACGGGCATTACCTAAATTATCAAAACAGAATTTAAAACCGTTATCATCTTTAGGGTTATGGGATGCTGTTATCATAATACCGTGGGTATTAGTTTTAATACAGGCATAAAAATACATGGGAGTTGTAACTAATCCTAAATCAATAACATTACAACCAGTTTCTAATAATCCTTTAATTAAGTTTTCGTGTAAAGCAGGAGAGGAATAGCGATTATCCATACCTACGGTAGCAATATTTTCTCCTAATTTTTCTTGAATATAAGAACCATAACTTTTTCCAATTATATAAGCTGTATTTTCGTTTAATTCATGGGGATATACTCCTCTTATATCGTATTCTCTAAAGATATTTTTATTTATCATATTTACCACCTAGTATAATTTTAACAATAATTAGAATATTTGACAATTAAAAAAGTGTCTTTTAAAACACTATATTTCCTTTCTTTCAATATTTTTACTAGTTAAATTTTTACTTTTATTGTTTTTATTTACAAATACTACTTCATAGCCGCAAGATGCTGCTATTTTTTCGATATTTTCAAAATTAATATCAGTTTTTTCTCGTTCATAATCACTTAGGGTACTGCGGCCAATAAAAGTTATTTTACTTAAATCTTCTTGAGTTAGACCTTTTTCGCGACGCATTGTTTTAATTATTTTTCCTATCATAATATATCACAATTTAATTGTCGCATTTTTCCACTATTTATGCTTGAAATGTGGAGAAACTCGGAGTATAATTTAAGATAAAGAAGAAAGTAGGTAATAATATGTTTAGATTTAATCCGGAGAAAGAATTAGATAAAATCCAACATGGAGGTAGAAATAGATTTATATTCTTTTCTTTTCTATTATTAGTTATTGCTGTTGTTGGAACATCTTATGCATTTTATCAAGTAAGATATTCAAGAAGAATAATCTATACCAGAGTTAAAATAAATAGAAAAGATGTAGAATTAGCAGTAAAGATAGAAGGAGAAGATGGTAATTTAGATCATTTTCCAACAAAGGAAGATGGGTATACTTATTCTAAAACCGAATGTGATAATGAGGGTGTAACAACAGTAACTTGGAATGATCAAACTTGGAAGTTAACTTTAGA
>CANQHW010000116.1 GCA_947623855.1 uncultured Bacilli bacterium
GATATGATGAAAAAATTTAATTTATTTGCAATCGGAGTTGTTGCAATGTTAGTTGCGGCTGTTGGTGTTAACGCTGCAAATGAAAAAGCACAAGGCGCTACTACAAAGTATCAAACTTTAAATGACTGTGTAACATCAGAGGATACTTGTACTTTATTAGCAGATGAAGATTTTCCGGCTAGTGTAACTAAAGATATTACTATTAATACTAATGGTCATAAATTAACCGTTAGAAATGCTGCTAGTGTTAGTAATGCTACTGCAACAGTTAAAGGTGGTAATTTAGTAATCTCATCAACTGTAACTTTGAATAATTATGGTAATTTAGTGGTTACTGGTACTACTGATAAAGATACAAATGCAGTTCTTTTTGATACTGCTAGTACAACAGTTACAGTTTCAAATACTAGTAAATTTGAAGTTAGCAATAATCAAGGACGTGCTGGTATTGTAGTATTACCTGCTGCTACTGGTTCAGGTGTAACACTAACTGCACATTCAAGTTTTGTTGTTAGCAATAACAGGGGTAATGCGTTAAATGGTGGTGAAAACTTTACTATTAATGCAACTGATTCTACTGTTACAGCTGAAAACAATACTGCCAGTGGATTATCTGCTATATTTACTTTAGCTAACAAAGCTACAGTAACCGCTACTGGTAATGGGCTAAGTGGTGTATCAATTGCTTATGGAAGTAATATTGCTGCTGGTACAACAATTAAAGCTATTGGTAATATGACTAATCCAGAAGAACAAGGTTATGCTGACAAAGCTGATATAATTTTGAAAGGTCAAGCTGGTAATGGTGGAACTATTACTATAGAAGGTAATTTAGTTGGTGGTTCTTTAGCTTTAGAAAAAGCTACTTGGACTACAGATAAAAAAGTGCCACAACCTACTGTTAATGTTCAAGGTAATGGTATAAATGTTTCTGAACTTAAGGCTTTATGCGAAGGTGATAAGAATTGTGGTGAGTTAGCTGTTGCTCCAGAATTTACTGCAACAGGAGCTGCTGCTGTTAAAGTTGGTAAAACCGCTACTATTTACGGAGAAAATACTAAGGAACTTACTTTTGATGCTGATGTTGAAGAAGTAGTTGTTGCTGAAGGTGCTACTGTATCTAAAATAAGTGTAGCTCCTGGTACTGTAATTACTAACAACAGTAATAAAGCTGTTTTAGCTCACGTAACTGGTGAAGATACTCTTGTTGAAGTTCCTGCTGCTAAGACAGAAGATGGTAAGACTGTTCCTGGTACTAAAACTGTTGGTACTAAACCAGCTGAAGAAAACAAACCAGATGATGAAAAAGATCCTGCAGAAGAAAATAAACCTGCAGAAACAACTCCAACTCCAGATGATACTAAGAACCCTAATACATTAGACAACGTAACAAGCGTTGCTGCAATGGGTGGAATTAGTTTAGCTATCGCTGCTGCTGGAATTGCAACTCTTAAAAAAAGAGAAAACTAATAATTAGTTAATTAAAGTTCACTTATTTAGTGAGCTTTTTTTATGATTTAGTATTTCCTTTTACACTTAAAAATGTTATAATTTAAGTGTGGGAGGAAATACTTATGAATTATGAAGATAAAATTATGAAGTTATTTAATAATGGATATTTAAAAACTTCGATAGTAGTAAATAATAATATTCCTAGGGTTTATTTAACTAAATTAGTTAAATCAGGAAAGATAGAAAGAGTTTCTAGAGGATTATATACTAATAAAGAAGAAATAAATGATGAATTATTAATATTACAAAATAAAAGTAAATATGCTATTTACTCTAATATGACAGCATTATATTTTTTAGGATATAGTAATAGATTACCAATCTATTACGATATTACAGTTCCTAACGGATATAAAGGATCTTTACAAAAAAATAGTAAAGTTAATTTATATTATACTAAGAAAGAATATAGTAATATTGGTATTATAACAATTAAAGATAATTATAATAACGATATTAGAATATATAACTTAGAAAGAACTATCTGTGATATTATTAAAAATAAGAATAAATTAGATAGAGAATTATTTAATAAAGCTATTAGAGATTATTATTACTCTAAAGATAAAGATACTTTAAAGTTATATGATTATGCTAAAAAGATGCATATATATAATAAAGTAAGAAATACTTTTGAGGTATTATTATGATTAAAAATAAAGAAAGTTTAAAGGGGAAGATAAGAAACTTATCTAAAGAGAAGGGGATAGATAGTCATTATTTATTACAAAGTTATATGTTTGAAGCTTTACTTAAAAGAGTATCTAAATCCAATTATAAAGATAAGTTTGTAATTAAAGGAGGATTACTTCTTAGTTCTATATTTGGTATTGATTTAAGAAGTACCATGGATTTAGATACTACTATTATTGGTATAGCTTTAAATAAAGAAAATATAACGAATATAATAAAAGAAATAATTAATATAGATATAGACGATAATATTATCTTTACTTTAATAAGTGTTAAAGATATTAGAGAAGATGATATGTATGCTGGTTATGCTATTAGATTAACTGCGAATTATGATGATTTAAAAGTGGACTTAACAATAGATATTACTACAGGAGATGTAATTACTTATAATGCTATAGAATATCATTATAAGACTTTATTTGATAAAGATATAGATATATTAGCTTATAATAATGAGACGATAATAGCAGAGAAGTATGAAAGTATTATTAGTAGAAATATAGATAATACTCGGATGAAAGATTATTATGATTTATATATGTTTGTTAAATATAGATGGGATGAGGTAGACGGCGCCAAGCTGGCGGCGGCGATTGCCAGGACGAGCAAGCACCGCGGTAGCGAGCGCTACCTAAAACAAGATGATGCCTACATCAAGCTGATTAAGGAAGATGATAATCTTAAGGGGCTATGGCGCACTTACCAAGAAAAGAACGTCTATGCTCAAGGGATAGAGTACGATGCGGTCACGCAAGCGCTGGAAGAAGTAAAAGAGAAAAAGAGGAAAAATAAAAACAACAAAAAGAACGGGTAAAAAAAGAAAATAAAAGGAAAAAGGAAA
>CANQHW010000117.1 GCA_947623855.1 uncultured Bacilli bacterium
TTTCTTTGGGGTAAGGGGAAGTCTGCCCTTTTTTGATTAATTTTATAAAATAAATTTTGTTTTTCTTTTCAGACTATCACCTCGTAACTTTATTATAGCATAAGAAAAAAGAATTAACCTAGTTTATTTTTTTAAACCAAAGTTAATTCCGGTAATAATAGCTATTAGAGCATAGGCACTTTTTAATTCTTTACCAATAGAGACTTTAGTATCAGCATATGATACAATTCTTCCTTCTAGGAAAAGACTACGCGAAAAGGAAATATGTTTTAATTCCTTACGAGTACTAGATTTAATGATAATATTTTTGATACGATCATCTAGGTTAGGTACTTTATCTAAGTTATTTAATTCGGTTTCAGTAAAGGTTTTATCAATGGCTCTTACAGGGAAAGGCCACATATGATGAATTACTCCATCAACGATTTTCATAGCTTTGGCATCATCATTAAAGTATTCGGGAAACCAAGTATAAGCGTTGATAATAGCTTCTAAAGGATGGGTAAAACCGTGTTTATTAACAATATGATTTTTTACAATTTTGGTATTTTGCCAAGGAAGTTCATATAAATCGTGAAACATGGCTATGATAACAGCGACGAAGACATCGATATCTTTACCTTTTTGTTTTTTCTTATTAGCTATAGAATAGGTGACAATCGCATCACTTACGATATGATCTCCTAAACTTTTTTTACCATGATGCGGATATAAAGAGGGGTCTAAACGTTTTTGAAATTCTTGATGATTATATATAGGGCTTATTATATTCCAAAAATCTTCTCTATCTTGAGTAGTAAAATGATATTTTTTTAATAGTTTTTCTGTTTCTTTATCATACTTCATAATATAACCTTCTTTTTTATACTCACTAGTTAATTATACTTAAGTTAATTTATTATATGAATAAAACATTCCTAAGATATTATACACTAAATAGAGGTATTTGACAAATTAATAGATAGCTTTGATGTAAAACTCGTAATCAAACATTCCTTCTTTAACTTCAAAGGTTACGGTATATTTATTGCCTTCGATGAGATTTAGAGTACTACTAGGATTTATATATTCCATTTCATATTCATTATTTTTATCATCGACGAATTTATAATTTATATAGGTATAATAGTCATCATCTTTATAGCCAAAACTAGGGTCTTCTATTTCGGTTAGAGTAAAGGTATTGGTATATGTTCCGGTAGCATATAAACCTAGTTTTTTTCTTAATTCATCTTCAGTGGTAATAGTACTGATATCTTCATTAGTAGATTTTATATAGACTTTATAGTCAGTAAGTGTATAGGTGTTATTGGTAGTAGTATAATAAATGTCTATTTTTAAATATTTAGTATAATCATTTACTAATTTTATTAAATCTTTATTTTGAGCTTTTAAAGTATAATTTAGAGAAGCAGAATCTTTTTCAATAGATATTGCACAATTATCACCAAAACAAGAATACCCACTTACTGTTACATCTTCTAGTAAAGTAGCTTTTTGATTAGAAGGAGCAGAATCTTCAGGTTCAGAGTCCGTTATTGAAGGATTAATAAGATCTGGTAGTAATTGACTAAAGATGGTTCCAATTCCTATTATGAGCATTATAATAGCTATAATAAGGGCGATGACAAACTCAACAATAGTTCCTAAGAAGGCTAGACCTACACTAGTACCACCTTTTTTTTGGCAAATACTTTGTAATTCAGAAAAACTTTTTTGAGGATTTTTAAGTTTTATTTTAGCGATTTTATTTTTAGCATAATATAGATAAAGTTTATTAACAAAAATACCTAATAATAAACTGATTATAAGTGAAGCAGCAGCAGTTTTTAGGATTGTGGATATTAAGAAATTTAAAAGGAAAACAAGGATGCTATAAAGAAACATTTTGCGATAGAACATATAAAAGGTCGTAAAAAATAAACCGGCAAAGTTAAATTGAGAAGTGGTGATTTTTTCATAATTTTGACCAATAAAAGCTTTTAATAGTTCTTCATCGTTGTTAGCGGGTTCGCTTGGAGGGGCACTTATAGGTTCGTTGGGAGTAAGAGTTTCAACAGGAGTTGGAGAAGGCGTAGGGGAAACATTAGGGGTTTGGCTAACGGGATTAGGGGTAGGTGCAGGATTTATAGGTTGAATAGGAGGGGCATCCGGAGTGGGATTAGAAGGATTAGGGGTGATGGGAGCAGCAGGATTTAGATTAGCATTAGGATTTTGGATAGAAGGATTGGGTTCATTAAGAGAAGATGGGGTCGTACTAGTAACTGGTTGGGATGGTTCATTAGGAGGTATTTGGTTTACAGATGTAACGCCAAAGATTGTGTTAACATCGAGGATGGGATTTTGCGGATTAGGTTGGGAATTAGTTACATTGTCAGGGGTTAAAGATGCTTGAGGGTTGGGATTATTGGAATTAGTAGATTCGTTCATATAATATACTCCTTATATTCTTTTTTATTTTATATTTTTATTATAGCATTTATGGGAGGAAAAGAAGAAAAATTTTTGGAGGTTATGTAAATATAGACATTAAAAAAATGATTATTCATCATTTTTAAGGATTTTTTCTAAAAGAAGGCGTTGATTAAACCCACCATTTTTGGCTCTTTTTTTATCGGCTGTTTTAAGTATTTCTTCTAAAGTAAAGTCATTATATTTAGCCATAGCAATAATTACCTCTAATAAATCGGCGAGTTCTTTTTTGCGTTCTTCTCTAGTGGGAGAGGTTTTTACTTCTTCTAATTCTTCATTTACTTTTTTTAAAAGATAAGTCCAATATTCTTCGGTGGATAACTTTCTTACTACGGGTATTTCGCCATCATTTTGAATAATCTTGGGAATATTATCTCTAACTAGTTTATTATATATTTTTTCCATACAAAACTCCTTTTTAAAATATTATATAAAAAAAGTGTAACTTCACACACCTT
>CANQHW010000118.1 GCA_947623855.1 uncultured Bacilli bacterium
GGGTGGTCTTTAGGAAGTGATGTAACTACCTATTATGCTGCTCAAAAAGATTTTAATGTTGAATTAAGTTATGCTGAATATAATGCGTGCAATGCTTATAATACCCGAGGAACTTGTTTTACCGGCCTTCCTGTAGGTCCCATCTGTAATATGGGGATTGAAAGTATTACCGCGGCCCTCAAACCCGATGCTAATAATTATTACTATTTCGTAGCGGATAAAAATAAAAAGACTTATTTTTCTGAAACTTATGAAGAACAACAACAAGTAATAAATGAACTTAAACAACAAGGGTTATGGTTTGTATATTAAAGGAGATGTTATTATATGAAAGAACAAATAGCAGAAATGGAAAGTTATGCTATCGCCCATAATGTACCAATTGTGGAAAAAGAAACAATCGCTTACATTATGAAATATATTAAAAAAAATAATATTCAAAATATTTTAGAAATAGGTAGTGCCATTGGCTATTCCGCTATTTTAATGGCGGGAGCTAATGCTGATGCTAAAGTTACGACGATTGAACGTGATGAAGTACGCTATATGGAATGTTTAAAAAATATTAAAAAAGTAGGTTTTGATAAAAGAATCAATGTTGTTTATCAAGATGCTTTAGAAGTAAATCTTCCGAAAGTTGAATATGATTTAATATTTATTGATGCTGCTAAAGCTCAAAATATTAAATTCTTCGAAAAATATAAACACTTCCTAGCTCCTAATGGCGTTATTATCACCGATAATATTAACTTCCATGGATATACTGGTCATAGCCATGAAATCGAAAGTAAAAATTTAAAAAGTTTAGTAAGTAAAATTGAAGAATATATTGAATTTTTAAAAAACAATGATGAATTTACTACCGAGTTTTTAAATATCGGGGATGGGATTGGAGTAAGTATAAAAAAAGATGCAAAATAAATTTTTAATTAGCATTAATAATTTAGATGATTTAAAAATTTATAAGAAAGTAGGAGTAACTACTTTCCTTTTTCCATTAAAAGATTATACTGTTGGCTATCCTCAAGTATTTAGTTTAAATGAGATAAATAAAATAAACGAACCAGCCAAGTTTGTTTTAATAAATCGTATCTTAGATTGCCAAAGTATTGATAATTTAAAAATCCTCCTTCCTAAATTACAAGTTAAAGGACTGGTTTTTGAAGATATTGGTCTTTTAAATGTTGTTAAAAAATTACAATTAAATTTAGAACTTATTTTCTTTCCTAATCACTTTAATACCAATTATGCTAGTATTAATACTTTTTTAGAAATGGGCTTAACTAGTTTAGTAGTAAGTAATGAACTTACTCTAAAAGAAATAAAAGAAATTACTACTAAAGCTATTAAGCCTCTAACATTACAAGTATTTGGTTATAATATGGCCATGTATTCGAGAAGATTATTATTAGATAATTATGCTAAAGTATATAATTTAGAAAAGAAAAATCCCCTAATAATCCGTGAAAATGTAAGTAAACACGAATTTTTAGTTTATGAAAATAATTATGGAACTATCTTATATGACTATCATATTTTTAATGGCCAAGATTTATTAAAGTTAGATAATGTTTTATATTATCTGGTAAATACTAGTTTTATTCCTACTGATGTAGTCCTAAACTTTCTAACTAATAAATATAATGCTAAATATTTTGGTTTCCTAAATCAAGAAACCATCTTTAAATTACGAGGTGAGTAATATGCCAAAAATTGAGTTACTATCGCCCGCCGGCGATTTAGAAAGACTTAATGTTGCCTTATCTTATGGTGCGGATGCCGTATATTTTGGAGGACAAGATTATAGCTTACGTGCTAATGCCCATAACTTTAATTTAGAAGATATTAAAAAAGCTACTAATATAGCTCATAAACTAGGTAAAAAAGTTTATGTCACCGTTAATATTGTTTTTCATAATAAAGATTTAACTGGTTTAGAAGAATATCTTAAATATTTAGATACTATTGGTATAGATGCCATAATCTTTAGTGATATCATTGTTCTTTCTTTAGCTAATAAATTACAAGTTAAATATGAACTGCATTTATCTACCCAAGCAAGTACTCTAAATTATGAGCAAGCTTTATTTTATAAAAATTTAGGAGTTAAAAGAATAGTTCTCGCTAGAGAAGCATCTAGAGAGGATATTAAACGAATTAAACAAGAAACAGGTTTGGAATTAGAGTGTTTTATCCATGGAGCGATGTGTACCTCTTTCTCCGGTAAATGTGTTTTATCTAACTATGTAACCAATAGAGATTCCAATCGCGGCGGTTGTGCTCAAGTATGTCGTTTTATCTTTGATACTGCTAGTAAAGACTTTACCATGATGAGTAAAGATCTAAATATGATAAACCATATTAAAGATATGATGGATATTGGAGTTTCTTCCTTCAAAGTTGAAGGAAGAATGCGTTCCATCTATTATATAGCAACCGTTATTTATACCTATCGTAAAATAATTGATAAAATATGCAACAATACCTTAACGCCCGCATATGCTAATTATTGTCTAGATATTTTAAACCGTGTTGCTAATAGAGAATCAGCTCCCCAATTTTATGAAAGTATCCCTGGAGTAGAAGGAGAATACTTTCTTGGTCGCAACGAAATAACCAATAAAGATTTTTTAGGAGTAGTCTTAGATTATAATAGTAAAACTAAAATAGCTAAAATTGAGCAACGAAACTATTTTAAAGTGGGCGATACTGTAGAATTTTTTGGACCCAATACCGAAGAAATCGCTTATACTATCAAAGAAATAACTAATGAAAATAATGAATCTATTAGTGTATCAAGTCATCCTCAAGAAATAGTTTATTTAAAAATCAATAGTAAACTATTTAAAGGCGATATGATGCGTTTAAAAGTGTTTGACAAAAACGAATATTTGTAGTATTCTTATGCAAGATTATTTTTTA
>CANQHW010000119.1 GCA_947623855.1 uncultured Bacilli bacterium
ACAAAAAAGCAAAAAAACAAATTAAAATTCCCAAGAAAATCGGGAATTTTATTCTATAACTTGATTTTTTTTAATTTCCGAGAATTTACATTTTAATTCAGTCCTTTTTAATACAAAGTAACGACATTCATAGGCGCAATTATTACTTAAGTATTTTTCTAAATTGACAAAATTATTTATATCTTTTACTTTTTTATTGCTACTATCATAAAATCCTTTAAGTCTTAATTTATTATAGGAATAATCTCCTACGACATAGTCATAATCTTTAAAATAATCTGTCCATAAAGATTCAAACTCTTCTTTAACAAAAGCTTCTTTATAGTTTGCAACTAATTCATATTTTATATTTTCTAATTCTATCATATTACCACCTTACAAAAAGCATTCCAATTATAATACCTAGTACTATAATACTACCAAAGATTACTAAGAAAGCTTTAATATTAATTTGTCCACTTGTAGCATTTAATTTTAGTTTACTTAAATCCATTTCATTAATAAATTTATTTGCTAAAAAGTTTTTATCATCACTTTTAGGGTCGATATGCAAATATTCATATACTTTAGCATTTATTTCATCTAAGGTTTCTTGATTTAATAAGTCTACTTTATCTTTAGTTAAGCCAAACTTTTCATATACAGTCATATCTAAGACATTATCTTTAACCGGCATAAAGGTTAATTGCGTATTATATTCATAAGCTTTATTTTTAAAGTACCGATCGATTTCTTCAGGATATTCACATTTTAGGAAGACATAACTTCTTTTATAGGAGCTTTTACTATTCATACAATATAAATCACTATAAAACTCGTTTATTTCTTCTTTACTTAATTTTAATTTGTGACATTTTTTAAAATAAAAATCAATTAAATCTTTTAAAACTAACACTAAATAAGGATTTTTCTTTTCAATAATTTGACATTTTTTTTCTTCAAACTGATAAAATCGCTCTACATGATGGGCAAAATTTTCAATTTCTTTATCTTTACTACCATATCTTTTTAAGATAAACATAAAGCCACACGCATCATAACGTAAATCTAGTTTATAACTATTTTCAATATCTAATTTATCAAATATTTTACATAAAGTGCTTATAATAAAACTATAAAAAGACATTGTATTTTTTTTAAAATATTCTTGGAAACATTTTTCTATACCAGTATTTATAAATACTTTATCCTCCATAGTTCTCACCTATTATAAATTATAGCACATATTAGAAGTTTTTTCATTAATTTTCTTTTAGGGGGCTGTTTTTTTCAACTAAGCCAAGATATCCTGGTACTTCGCCATTAACAATTAAGCTTGCAATTAATATGGAATAATTATTTTTAATACTTTCTTCTTTAACGGGGGTTAGAATACTGGTTGTTACATTAAAATTCATATATATTTCTACTAGTACATTATTAATTCCATAATTTTCAACTTTAGTACTTATGCCATTAAGTAAGTTTTCCATTAAGGTAATTTTAATAGGAATTTTAGGTCCAAGAGAATTAAATAATACACTGTTACTAACTATTCCAATGGGTACCATTATTACAAAAGAATTGCCAATTTTTTCCCCTACTTTAAAGAAAGGATCAATTTTTTCTAAGTCTCCTTCTTCCATATTATTAATGCCTTCTTTTACTCTTTTAGTAGCTAAAGCTAATACTTTATAAGCATTTTCTAAATTATAATCTACTCCAATAATTTCATCTTTATCATTTTTAATTAGTTCTACTATATTATTTAAATTTACTTCATTTAATAAATGTCTATCAATATAATTGGTAAAGATAGTATTATTTAATTTATTAATGCTTTCCTTCATAACTACACTTAAATTTTTAGTAAGTCTTTTATTTAAAAAATTAAATAGACTTAAAAAAGTAGTAAATATTATTAAAATTATTACTACTTTATTTTCTAAAATATTTTTATAACTTTTATTTTTAAATTTTCTTCTTTTTAATCGTGCTTTCATATTAAATTATATTCAAATAATTTAATTTTAAAAACCAAATAAACCCCAACCTAATACTCTATTTAAGATAAAGAAGACTCCAACGATAAAGGCAATAATGACAACGGCGATTAAAACTTTGATAATTGTTTTGGTAGATTCAACATCTTCTTTTAAATCATTAAAATCATCAAAATCGCTTTGCGTAAAAACATTACTAGTTGTATAAAAGGAGTTATCTATTTCTCCAGTTTTAGTTTCTTCTTTCTTTTCCATTAAAGGAGTATCGACCGGAGGAATTACAACTGTGTTTTCACTTCCTTTTAAATCTTTAAGTAAATCTAGGGGGTCTAAACCTTTATTTTCTTCTTCTTTTAAAGTAATAGTATCAATTAATTCACGTAATTTTTCTTCTTCAGCATTATTATTTTTTTCTTCTTTAATTTTAGGCATATTTAAATCTAAATTGTTTAAAATATCCATTTGGGTATTCCGTAATTTCTTTAATCTATCGACTTCGTAATCAGTTTCTTTTTTATCTTTGGCAGCTTCTAATATGCTATTGATATCATATTCTCTAGTTTCTTCTAAATCGATTTCTTTATAAGTCTTATCTTCTACTTTGGCAAGGGGTTTACTTACCTCAGGTTCGCGATACTTCCTATCAAGCATTTCTCTTATTTTAGCAATATCAATTTCATGAGGATTTTGATCTAAAATTTTAACATTGGAATTAACATCAAAGTTTTCTATTTCCTCATTACTCATTTCTTTATAAAGATTAGCATTTCTTTCACGACGAGACATTTTAGGAGTTTCTTCTATTTTTTCTTCTCTATATTTTTCTGACCGTCTAGGATAATCCATGCTATCACTTCCTTACTTACTCTAATAATAACATAATTTTACATTTTTTTAAATGCTTT
>CANQHW010000120.1 GCA_947623855.1 uncultured Bacilli bacterium
TCTTCATTACCAAAGACACTTACAAATAATTTATCATAAGTTAAAGGAATAAACATATTTTCTTTTATCACTTAAAATTCCTCCTTTCTAAGAAGGTATTTTTTTACCCTCTATTATATATATTTGCAGTTTACACCCCTTTTTCCTTCTTTTTTGTATAAATTTTTTTAAAAAAAATTAAAAAAGCTTACTCATTTAACCAAGTAAACTTATTTAATATTGGCAATAACTAATTGATGTTGGGCTCTAGTACAAGCAACATATAATAAATTACGTTCCTTGCTAGTGTAACGCGACCCTTTATCACTATAAACAATCACGGCATCGAATTCTAAACCCTTAGCTACATAAGCCGGAATAATAACCCGCTCTTTTTGAAAAAAAACACTATTTTTATTTACTAAAGCAAAATCGCTCCCAAGTTTTTTACTGACTTTTTCAGCACTTTGATCATCCTTAGTAATTATCGCGACACTTTTATATTTATCTTTTAAAATCTTCGCATTATTAACTAACTCTTCATAAGTATTAATGGTTAAAACTGGGATTTTATTTTCTTTTCTTATGGCACTTACATGATTTAATCCTAAAATTTTATTAGTATAATCAATAATTTCCGCTGTTGACCGATAAGTTTTTAATAATTCTAAATATTTACTATCTTTAAAAATTGTCTCTAATTCTTTTAAAGATTTATATTTATAATAAGGATTAATAGTTTGATTAACATCCCCTAAAATTGTAAAATTACTTCTTTTAAATATTTTACTAATAATTAGATATTGTAATTTGTTATAATCTTGGGCTTCATCAATAACTACTTGCTCAATATATCTTTCGTAATTAAATCCCGCTAGTAACCCTTTTAAATACACATATACTAAAGCATCCTCATATTTTATTTCTTTATTATTTAAAAATTCTTTAATCTCTGATTCCTTTAATTTTACCTTTGCAAAATTACTCTTAAAAAATAACACAAAAATATTTTTAATATCTAAATTAATCCCTAATGCTTCGCGAAGAAGTTTTTGATAAGTCTTAAGTTTAGTTTTCTTACCCTTATAATCAGCTTCACATAATTTTTCCGCAATAACATCTAATCTTTCAAAATATGGTAATTTACTATATCTTTTTAATAATAATTCATTTAATTCCGCTGCCGAATGTTCATGAATATCTCCTTCCACGAAACCTTTTTTAAATTTAGCATTAGAAGAAAACCACTTACCAAACTGATCTAAATCCCTAATTATTTCATCACTTTGTTTATAAGTCGTTAGTTCTGGATTAGGGTTTTCTCCTTGGTAATAACGACTTATAAAACTTAAGAAAGACTCCACACTTGTATATCCCGTAATACTATTAATTAAATAATCTTGGAAAGTTGTTTGTAAAGTATTATCTTCTCCTAATTCTGGTAAGACATTCGAAATATATTCGGTAAATATTTGATTAGGACTAAAAATTAAGACATTAGAACTATTTAAATTAGGAATTTTATATAAAAGAAAAGCAATCCGATGCAGCGCAACAGAAGTTTTACCAGATCCTGCAATACCTGAGACAATCAAGTTTTTATCCTTAACATTTCGAATTACCGAGTTTTGTTCTTGCTGGATAGTATTGACGATATTTTTCATTTTATCGCTACTCTCCGTCGCTAAAACCTCTTGTAACATTTCATCATTAATATTTAAATCATTATCAAATAATCTTACTAACTTCCCATCAATAATTTTATATTGTCTTTTCCTTGTAAGCATCCCCTTTACTACTCCCCCAGGGGCAGTATAAGAAGCCGGTCCAACCTCATAATCATAATACATACTAGATATCGGAGCACGCCAGTCATAGATAATATTATTTAAAAGTTTATCTTTAAGGTAAGTAAGCCCAATATAAATAACATGTTTCGTCCCATCATCTTCTTTAAAAAGAATAGATGCAAAATAAGGATTATTCTTAATTCGATTTAATTTTTTAAAATACTCATATTCTTCTTTAAATCTTCTTTCTTCTAAAGAATTAGTACTATTTAACGCTGCTAAATCTCCACTATCCATAGTATTTCTATTTTCCCAAGCATATCTTAAAAAATCTTGTCTTTTTTCTTCTTCAATATCAAGTTTTAACCCAGATTCTTCTAACTTAGTATTAATCTTTTTTAAAACTCCTTTTAAAATTTTATGTTCCTTTACTAACTCTTCTTTAGTTATCGCCATCTTTAGCACTTCCTTTTTAACGATACAAAAATTCTTGAAAATCAAGAATTTTTATTTATAATTTTTAGTCGTATATTCATCACATTTAAGATAAGCATCAAAATGATATACTAAATCTTTTAAATAAACCATAACATAAGCATCACTACACTTATATTTTTTTAATTCATCTTTATCTATTATATCACTAGATTCTAAATCTTCCCAAGTAATTTTTAACTTATCTTCTCCCTTAGGATAATAAGGCCCCATCTCCACATATTTTCCAGCCCTATCTACTAAATATTTTTCTAAATCTTTATACTTTAAACTCTTATCTTTTAATTTAAATCCAATTAAAGTTAATAAAATAACTGCTAAAACCAATAAACTTCCCCACACTATTGAAATAACTCGCATTTGTTTCATAAACTATCCTCATTACTATAATTACTACAACTCATAAATGCTTTAGCTAAATACGTTTCCCCCGTTTTTGTTACCTCAACATGGCCATCACAATCTTCTAACTTATCAACATAATTATTCACAACTAAATCCTCTATTGGAACATAAATATCTGTCTCTTCCTCCAAAACATTTCCATCTAAAACATAACTTATAGCTTTTTCTTGTAA
>CANQHW010000121.1 GCA_947623855.1 uncultured Bacilli bacterium
GAAGTAGATTTAGTTGATTTACAGAAAGGAAAGTTTTATAATAAAAGTAGATTTGATAAATGGTGTGGATTAATATTAGCTAGTACTAAAAAGGAATTTATTAAATACTTAGAAGGAATCGATATGAAAGAGAGTATGAAGGAAAAATTACAAAGAGAATTTGAAGAATTAAATGCTGATGAAGAGTGCATTGCTTTATATAGTGATTATACCCAAGCTGAGTTAGAATATAATACTGGTATTGGGGAAGCTAAATTAGAGGGTATAGAGCAAAGTAAAAGTGATATTGCTAAAACTATGTTAGAAAAAGGTTATTCCTTAAAAGAAATAAGCGAAATAACTAAGTTACCTATAGAAGAATTAGAAAAATTAAAATAAGTATTAATAATAACTAGAAACTTAACAAACTTCTTAAACATTGTGTTATAATATTAAATAGGTGATTAGTGTTTGAAAAAGGTCATATTTGGTATTATATTATTTCTTCTTTGTATAAGTCCAGTTAAAGCTTTAAATGGCATAACTGCTCAAAATATTTATTATTATAATTTAACTGATGATAAGTTATATTATGAAGAAAATGCTCAAGATAAAATAAGTATAGCAAGTCTTACTAAAATTACGACAGGGATTGTTGCTATTGAACATATCAAAGATTTAGATGAAGTACATAAGATTACTGATGATGATATTTATGGGGTTTTTGATTTAGGTGCTTCTCTTGCTGGCTTTAAAGTAGGAGATACTGTTACCTTACGCGATTTATTATATGGCCTTTTACTACCTTCCGGAGCAGAATGTGCTAAAGCTTTAGCTACCTATGCCTTTGGTTCTGAAGAAGTCTTAGTAGATGAAATGAATAAACTAGCTAATAAACTAAACTTAAAAAATACCCATTATTCTAATACTATGGGACTTGATGATGAAGAAAATTATAGTACAGTAGAAGATGTTGCTACCGTTTTAAAATATGCTTTACAAAATAAAACTTTCTATGAAATATTTACCACGGAAACTTATGAAGCATCCAATGGACTTACTTTAAAAAGTACTTTACAAATAGCTGATAATAAACTAGGTTATGACTTAAGCTATATTTTAGGAGGTAAAACGGGATTCACTTTTGATGCTGGTTTATGTCTTGCTTCGCTTGCTAAAAATGGTAGTGAACAATATATTTTAGTTGTAGCTGGTTCTGATATCGATAAAAATCATATCAATAATTTGCGCGATACTCATAAAATATATACCATGTTTTTTGAAGATTATAGTTATCGTACGCTAATCAAAAAAGGGGATGTTATTACTAGCATCAAAACTTATAATAATAAAGACGTTAACTTCTTAGCTAAACATGATTATAATTACTTTTTAGAAAAAGATGCTAATATTAAAATTGTTTTTGATGGTGATAGAGTTTTAGATAAAAATGTTAAACCTGGCGATAAAGTCGGTAGATTTCAAATTCTTGTTAATGGTGAAGAATTGTATAGTGAAGACTTAAACTTAGAAAAAAGTATAACTAGTAACCATATAGTTATAAAAGTTATAGTTATAGTAATAATATTATTATTCCTATTTCGCGAATATAATATATTTAAAAGAAAATTACGTAAGAAAAAAAGACGGGTTGTAAGAAACTAAAAGAAAAGAGGAAAATTATGTTAGAAATAAAGAAAATTACCAAAACTTATGAAACTGATGGCTTTAAACAAAAAGCCTTACATAACGTAAGTATTAATTTTAGAGAAAATGAATTTGTTTCCATTTTAGGACCAAGTGGTAGTGGAAAAACTACTTTGCTTAATATTATTGGTGGTTTAGATAGATATGATACAGGGGACTTAATTATTAATGAAGTAAGTACCAAAAAATATAAAGACCGGGATTGGGATTCTTATCGTAATCACCGAGTTGGGTTTGTTTTTCAAAGCTATAATTTAATTACCCATCAAAGTGTTTTACAAAATGTAGAACTTGCGCTTACTTTATCAGGGGTATCTAAAGGTGAAAGGAAAAGACGAGCTAAAGAAGTTTTAAAAAGTGTCGGCTTAGAAAAACATATGCGTAAGCTACCTAACCAATTATCTGGTGGTCAAATGCAAAGAGTAGCTATCGCGAGAGCCTTAATAAATAATCCGGATATTTTACTTGCTGATGAACCAACCGGAGCACTAGATAGTGAAACAAGTACTCAAATTATGGATTTATTAAAAGAAGTAGCTAAAGATAAATTAGTTATTATGGTTACTCATAATCCCGAATTAGCTAATAAGTATTCTTCAAGAATTATTAAACTAAAAGATGGCGAAGTAACTGATGACTCTAATCCTTATGATGGTAAAGTAAACACCAAAGAAGAAACCGAAATCGAAAAATCTAAAAGTAAAAAAACTTCCATGAGTTTATTAACTGCGCTATCCCTATCTTTAAATAATTTAATGACTAAAAAAGGTCGGACTATTCTTACCGCTTTTGCAGGTAGTATTGGAATTATTGGTATCGCTTTAATATTATCTTTATCTAGTGGACTTAATAACTATATTAATAAAGTAGAAGAAGATACCTTATCTTTATATCCCTTATCTTTAGAAAAAGCTTCCATGGACCAAACTAGTTTGATGGAATCTTTCATGGAAATTGAAAATGAAAACAAGGAAACTAAAAATGATAAAGTTTATTCTAATAACATTATGACGGATTTAATATCTTCTATCGCTGGAAGTAGAATGGATAATGACTTAAAAAGCTTTAAAAAATACTTAGAAAGTGATGAATCTAAAATAAATGATTATGTTAGTGATATAAGATATAAATATAATTTAAA
>CANQHW010000122.1 GCA_947623855.1 uncultured Bacilli bacterium
ATCTATGTGATTTTGATTTTCTAGACAAAAATCTTATCATTAAAATTGCCCTTAATCTCTAGGATTATGGGTTTTTTTGAATTTTAATTAATAAAAAGAGATGTTAGAATCTATTAGTGTTATTTTCTAACATCCCCTTTTTAATTTAATCATAAAAAAAGTTTACTCCTATTGACGAACGCTAGTTTGCTGTGTTATATTCAATTTACAAGGAGGAAATATATGAAAGAAAATAATTTACAAACAATTACTAAAATTTTTGAAGGAAAGGAGATAAGAAGTTTTTGGGATAGTAATAAGGAAGATTACTATTTCAGCGTAATAGATGTCATTAAAGCATTAACTGATAATAATTATCAACAATCACGTAAGTATTGGTCTGTCCTAAAAGTGAGGTTAAAAAATGAAGGTAGTGAACTGGCTACAAATTGTAGTCGTTTGAAAATGCGTGCTCAAGATGGAAAGTTAAGAGAAACCGATACTCTTGATACCAAAGGAATATTTAGATTAATTGAATCAGTGCCATCAAAGAAAGCTGAACCTTTCAAACTATGGCTAGCTAAATTGGGGAAAGAAAGAATTGATGAAGTATTTGATCCAGAAATAGCAGTTAATAGAGCAGTTAATTACTATCGGGCGAAAGGTTATCCAGATGCTTGGATAAAACAAAGGTTAATTGGAATTATTGATAGATTTAAATTAACTGATACCTGGGCACGTGGTGGAATTGAAAAACCATTTGAGTTTGCAGTTTTAACTAACGAAATATATAAAGAATGGTCAGGAATGAATGCTAAAGAATATAAAGAATACAAAGGACTAAGAAAAGAATCTTTACGAGATAACATGACTGAAATAGAACTTGCTTTAACAAACATTGGTGAAATTACCACTAGAGATATTGCTGCTAATGAATCCCCTATGGGTTTAGAAGAAAATAAGAGTGTAGCAAGAAGGGGTGGAAGTGTAGCCAAAGGGGCAAGAGAATTGTATGAAAAGGAAACTAAAAGAAAAGCCATATCCCAAGAAAATTTTCTTAATTACAAATACGCAAGAGATAAAAAGCAAATTGAAAAAAGTGTAAAAATTGAGTAAAGTCACTCAATTTTTTTATTTTCTTTATTTACATATTATAAGGAAAAAGGTATTATTAGAATAGCAGTGGGGTAAAGTGGGAGAAAGTGGGTGGTATAAATGTTCATGGGTGAGTATTATCACACGCTTGATGAAAAAATGCGCTTAACTATTCCTTCAAAATTACGTGATTTATTACATGGCGAGTTTGTTATAACTAGAGGATTAGAAAAGTGTTTATATATTTATACCCAAGCCGAATGGAACAAGTTAGTTACAAAACTAGATACCCTTCCATTTACCAAAAAAGATGCTCGTATTTTTATTCGAAGTTTTTTCTCTGCTGCCAGTAAAGTATCACTCGATAAATCTGGACGAATTGCGTTATCTAAAAATCATTTAACTTATGCCCATCTAGAAAAAAATTGTGTCATTATCGGCGCTAATAATCGTTTAGAAGTATGGAGTGAAGAATTGTGGAATGAATTTTTAACTACCAACGAAGACAAGTTAGAAACAATTGCAGAAACCCTATTTGAAAGTGAGTACTAAATATGCATAAAAGTGTTTTACTAGAAGAAACAATTAATAATTTAAACATTAAAAAAGATGGTATTTATGTTGATGCCACCTTAGGTTACGGCGGACATTCTAGCGAAATACTCCAAAAAATTCCTAAAGGGTGGTTATATGCTTTTGATCAAGATGCTGAAGCAATTAGTTATTCTCAAAAAAGATTAGAAAGTATTGCATCTAACTTTACAATAATATATTCTAACTTTGTTAACTTAAAAGACAAGTTAGCCGAATTAAAAATTCACAAAGTTGATGGAATTATTTTTGATTTAGGTTTATCTAGCCCACAAATTGATAACGAAAATAGGGGATTTAGTTTTATGAAAGATGCCCCCTTAGATATGCGGATGGATTTAGGAACTAAAAAAACTGCTTCTGATATTATCAATACTTATAAAGAAGAAGATTTACGCAATATTTTTTATCAATATGGGGAAGAAAAATTATCTAAAGCAATTGCTAAACGTATTGTAGAAGAAAGACCAATTAAGAGGACTTTAGAATTAGTGGAAGTTATTAAAAAAGCCGTTGGTTTAAACTATTTTAATAAAGAACACCCTGAACGTAAAATCTTTCAAGCAATCAGAATTGAACTTAACCAAGAATTAAAAGTATTAGAAAGTGTCTTACCTGATGCCATTAATTTACTTAAACCTAAAGGCAGAATCTGTGTTATCACTTTTCACAGTCTAGAAGATCGAATAGTAAAACAAACCTTTAAAAAATATAGTGAAACTAATCCTTTATATCAAGGATTACCTCAAATACCTGTGGAATATCAACCTAAAATAAATTTAATAAATAAAAAACCAATCCTTCCTTCGGAAGCTGAAATAAATATTAATAAAAGAAGCAAAAGCGCTAAATTAAGAGTAATAGAAAAGAGGAAAATAGATGACTAAAAAAGTAAAAAGAAAAGTATTAAAAGGTGAAAAACTAATCTGGATGTTAATCTTTATTTTATTAGTAGGAAGTCCTGTTATCCAAGTATTAACCAAAGCTACCTTATCCGAAAGTAATTTAAAATTAGAAAAACTTAAAAAAAATATTACTGCTCAAGAAAGTTTAAATGAATCTTTAACTATGAAAATTAATGAACTTGCTTCCTTAGATAATATTGAAGCTATTGCTGAAGAAAGTGGTTTATCGTATAAT
>CANQHW010000123.1 GCA_947623855.1 uncultured Bacilli bacterium
GAATATGCGCAATTTTATCAGTAACTTCACTTACTTTTAAGAATAAGTCATGATCTTGTGCCCCTTCTAGTCCAACAGCAAAACCTCCTACTTTTTCTACGATACTTTTTCTAATAATTGTAAAGTGACAGATATAATTTAAACTCATTAAAGTATCGGGTGAATAATCGGGTTTAAAGTGAGGGTCACATCTTACCCCATTTATATCAATCTTATCTTCATCACTATATAGCATATCAATTTTTTTATCTTGATTTAATAATTTAACATTTTCATATAAAGCATTAGGGCTTAATAAATCATCATTATCTAATAGAGAAATAAACTCCCCTTTAGCCATATTTAAAGCATCATTACTAGTTTTAGAGATATGACCATTTTCTTTACGATATTTAACTTTAATGCGTTTATCTTTTTTAAGATATTCTTCTAAAGTTTCTTTTACTTCTTCTTTAGTAGAACAATCATCTACTAAACATACTTCAAAATTAGAATAACTTTGATTTAAAACGGAATCTAAGCAAGCACTTAAATATTCTTTTTTTACATTATAGACGGGGATTAAAACAGAAATTAAAGGATTATATTTAAACTTTTCGATTTCTATTTCATGTTCATTTTCTTTTAACCATTTATTATAGTCAGTTTTATCAAAGGGATTATAATGAATTGGAGCATTATTCTTTAATCTTTCGATAAACATTTTAAAATATTTTCCCCATAAGGTAGGAGGAACTAAAAAGTGATGTTCACGCCATAAAAATTTTATACCACGGTATAAAACGCGACAGATAGTTTTTATTTTACCTATAAATATTTTTACAAGAGATACGATTTTATTTTTTATTCTAGCAAGTAGCGAATTTTTCATTTTAATAATTAAGATTTCTTGACCACCTACATCAATTAAAAATTTTATAACTTTACTTTTAAATGATAAATTAGCATTTATTAAAAAGGAATTTAAATCATTTAAAGGTACTTGATTATAATCTATTTCTTTATCATCAACTAAGATTTTTAAATTAGGATTAGAAATAGCACAAGTTCCTTGGATACTTAAACAAGGATGTAATACTCCCATTAATTTACAGAATTGAATACCTATAATAGGAATAGTATGAAATTCTTTTTTAAGTTTATTTTTTTCTTTTAAAGCAAATTCAGCAATAAAATAAATATTGTCTCTTTTTTTAAAATATAGGGAAATTTTAGATTCTTTATCAGCAATATAAAAACTACTACTATATAAATTATATCCTAAACTTTTATTTTCACCACCGATAAAAGTATCATTTTCACTTTTTAAAATTTGAAAATCATTATCAGATGCTTCATATATTATTTTAAATTTCCGTTTATTATCTTTATTAATAATTCTTTCTTCAACAATATTTATAGAAGGAATTTCATTAATAATATTTTCTTTTTTAAATTTATTTCTAATTCTTTCTAAAAGAGTATTTTTTATAGTTATTTCTTCTACTATTTGGTTTTGATGTTTTAAAGTTAATTTTACTTTACTACAAAATTTATTTAATACTACTTTAATATAAGTTCTTTTAGGAAAATCATATACTTCATAATTTAATGTTTTCTTATTTTCTAATATAGTTATATCATAATCAATTAAACTAGAATCTACTTTAATTATTAATAATGGCTTTTTGATACCATAAATTCTAAAATTGCTAACTAAACCCTCATTTTTCATAAATTATACCTCTTCTGCAAAGTTCTTTTCCATTCTTTTAAATAAATTATAACATATTATAAGAAATATTAAACCTAAAACAAAGAGGATAAATAAGTTTCCTAAATTAGGAATACGTTGTAAGTAAAAGATATCACGGTAAGCATTAATTAAATGAGCCATAGGATTAAGTTTAAATATCCAAGTTATAGCACCACTAAACATATCGGTAGTATAAAGAATTGGTGTAGCATAAAAGAGCATATTAACTAAGAAGTTAACAATATATTCGGTATCCTTTATATAAACGTTAAAAGCACTTAATAAGAAAACTATGGCTAAAGTTATGATATATTGAATAAGAGCTATTAAAGGGAGAAAGATAAGATGCCATGAAAGACCTATTCCTCCAAATAGAACAAAAATTACTATAATAAGACATGATATAAAGAAATTTACTAATCCACTAGTTACGACGGAAATAGGAAGTATTTCTCTAGGAAAATAAACTTTTTTGATTAAATTACTATTATTAGTTATACAGGTTGTGCCTTGAGCCATAGATAAAGTAAAAAAATTCCAAGGAATAATACCACAAATTAAGAAGATTAAATAATTTTCAGTTTTAACGCGCATGATATAAGGAAATACAATTGCATAAACTAAAACCATTAATAAAGGGTTAATAAAAGACCACAATACTCCTAAAATAGAAGCTTTATATTTACCTCTTATTTCTTTTTGAACGTTAGTTTTTAATAATTCGCGATAATGGTATAACTCTTTAAATAATTTCATTTTACTCACCTACTTACATTCTTCTAAATATTTAGCAACAACTTCATTACAATCGCCATCCATTGAAATAGTACCATTATTTATCCATACTGCTCTTTTACACAATTTTTTTATGGCATCCAAACTATGAGAGACGATGACAATAGTTTTATCTCCTTTAGATAGTTCTTGCAATTTAGCAAAACATTTATCTTGAAAGTGTTGATCACCAACGGCTAAGATTTCGTCGATTAGAAGAATTTCCGCATCAAC
>CANQHW010000124.1 GCA_947623855.1 uncultured Bacilli bacterium
TCAAAGGCGAAGCTTATCCTAAACTAGCTCCCAAAAAAGAATTCTGGCAAATATGGCATAACAATATTGGAAAAATAAACCCAATCGAAAATAATCGTTATTATATTGAAGAATACTATAATCAAGTCCTATCTAAATTAAACCCTATTGAGATTTATAATGTTTTAGATAACTCTATTCTTCTTTGTTACGAAAACTATAATGAATTTTGTCATCGCCATATCGTCGCTGCTTGGTTAGAATTAACCTTAAATATTTCGGTTCCCGAAGTTTATGTCCACGATTATGATATTTATGGTTATCCCCGCCCTTCCTATATTAAAGAAATATTACAAGAAGTTATGGAACAACATCAAAAACTTACTTTAACAAAATAAAAGAGCTAAAAAGCTCTTTTTATACGGTCATTAATTCATTTTCTTTTTCTTTACACTTATCATCAACTATTTTATTATACTTCGTAATTAATTCTTGAATATCTTCTAAAGTATTCTTCTCTTGATCTTCAGGAAGCTCTAATTTTTTAACCTCATTATTCGCATCTTGTCTGATATTTCTTAAAGCCACTTTCGCTTTCTCCGCTTCTTCTTTCGCTTGTTTAACATAATCTCTTCTTGTATCTTCCGTTAATTTAGGAACCGTTAAAATAATCATCTCTCCATTATTTGTAGGAGAAATACCTAAATTAGCTTCATTAATAGCTCTTTCAATATCCTTTAAAATACTCCGATCAAAAGGCTTAATAAATAACTCCCTAGCTTCTGGTACATTAATTGTTGCTAAACTTTGAATAGGAGTTGGTACTCCATAATAATCTACATTAATTCCATTAAGCATTGAAGGATTAGCTCTTCCTGCTCTAATTGTTACTAATCTTGCTTCTAAATTAGTAATTGCTCCTTGCATCTTTAATTCTATCTCTTTAATATCCATAAAATCTCCTATCTATAAATTGTTATACTATTATTATAATTAATATCTCCATTATGTGCAACATAATCTATAACTAAATTATTATTATCATCTACCATTATCGTATAAGAATCTAACTTTGTAATCTCTTCCTTATTAATTTTTTTAATAACATCATCCATACTTAAATTATATAATTTTAATACTTCTTCATTCTCTAATAAATTCCCGGTCTTTAAATCAAAATTATATACCTCTAACTTTTCATTTTGATAATCCGCCGTCGCATAATAATCATAAGAAGTAACTGCTAAACTTAATACATACGCTGAAACATGATTTACATAATTAATAACCTTGGCACTATATATATCATCATAATAATATAATAATTCTTCATCCGTTGTATCCGTCTCACTAATCTTTGTATACTCTCTATCTAAATTATCCATATTATCATTTAAAGTCTTCTCTAAATTTTTAGCATCCTCACTATTAATATTAATCTTTATCTTCGGATAACATATTGGTATCAAAACACTTAAACATTCATTAGATTCATTATATATATAATCTTTATCTTCTACTATCTTAATACTCTTATCAGTTTTCTTTTCTGGTTCTTTATTAATATTACTTATTAAATAACTTCCTCCTATTAATAATACTATAATAATTATAATAAAAAATATAAAACTAGCCTTACTCTTCTCTAACCTATCCATCTATTCTTCTCCTTCATAACTCCCTAAATTATTATATAACTTATTCTTAAACTCAATAATATTATTAGCAGTCCAATAAGTCGTAGGATTAACATTTCCCTTAACTAAAGCCGTAGTATCATCTTCAAATACAACAACCCCATTTTTTATAACTAATAACTTTGGTACAAATAAATAAGCTTCCTTACTATCTGTCTTAACTAAATATTCCTCTAATTTATCTAATATACTATTAAAATTCTTCGTCATTTCACTACGATCTTTTAATATATCATAATAATATATTTCATCTATATTCATATCCCTAGCTACTTCATATAAATATTTAACATACTCTCTACTCCATTCATCTCCACTAAATCCTAAAAATAATATTCCATCTTTATTATCTAATAACTCTAATACTTCTTTAGAATTTACATATATAAATGGATTATTTTCATTTATATTATATTCATTAGCAAACTTCTCATTATCTTTTAATATTTTCTTTTCATCCCCATATTCTAAATTACCTAAATAAATAAATGCCCCAATAGCTAAAGTAAACGCTATAATATATAATATCTTTCGTACTGTTTTATTCATTATTTCACTTCCTATCTATATTATAACTTAAAATTTAAAATAACAAAAGTAAATATTAAAAAGGAATTAACATTACTGTCAATTCCTAAGGTATTATTATATATGGATTACCGCTACTTCCATCTCCTTCCCCGCTCGAGATCATGGTGTTGGATGTCAGATATAAGGACGGGCGCACGGCATACGCATCGGACGCGGCGATGGTGCCGACAACCCCGGGCGCACGGACATAGAACACAGTGCTGGAGGTGGACGAATACGGCGTAAGTGTCCATTGGTCCTCACTAGAATCATGCAACCAGTCATTTCCAGCACAGTCGGTTTTGTATGATCCACTATACCAACCACTTAATTTATATGCTAAACATTGGTCTCTTGTATATGTTCCACTTCCGCTTCCTTTTCCTCCAGTAGCATATCCATAATCACTTGGGTACA
>CANQHW010000125.1 GCA_947623855.1 uncultured Bacilli bacterium
TATTCTAAAACCGAATGTGATAATGAGGGTGTAACAACAGTAACTTGGAATGATCAAACTTGGAAGTTAACTTTAGAAACCTCAGGACCCAATAAATGTACTGTATACTTTAATGCACCAGTAAAATATACCATAACAGCAGAAGTAGTAGGTGAAGGAGGAAGTGTAGAACCATCAGAACAAACAGTAATTAAAGACTGGGATAGTGATTACTTTAATGTAAGTCCAGTAGAAGGAACTGATATTAAAAACATAGAATGCAGTAATAGTCAAGTTATATCCAGAGATGGAAATAAATTTAAAGTAACAAGTGTAAGTAACAATAGTGAATGTACGATAACTACTGTTAAAAGAAAACAATTAAATGAATATTTAACTAACTTAGTAGAATCAGATATCGCAAGTGATGGAACAAGTGAGAATAATAAAAGATATTATGGACCAAATGATAATAATTTAAAAAATTATATTTGGTTTAACTGTGATACCTATTCCGGATTAACTAAAGATAATGCCAGTCAGCATTGTGAGAAATGGAGGATTATTGGACTTATGAACAATGTGGAAACTGAAAATAAAGGGAAACAAAACTTAGTAAAAATCATAAGAGATGAAGCATTACCAAGAACAGCATCAGATTCAACAAAGACATTCTCTTGGGATAATAAAAACATATCAACTGGTGCGGAAACAGAGAATGGAAAGAATGATTGGACCACAGCAGAATTAATGTATTTACTAAATCCGAATAATGATACTCATAAATTAAATAATACAACAGCAAATAATAGTTTATATTGGAATAGTGGAAGTGGTCAATGTTCAACGGGACAAAATAATGCTTTAACAAGTTGTGATTTTACCACAACTGGATTAAAAAATGGTACAACCAAGGATTTAATAGAGACAGTAAAATGGAAACTAGGAGGAACAAGTTCATCTAGTAGTTTAATAACAAGTGAATGGTATACAGCAGAAAGAGGAACAGCAGTACCAAGTAACGGAAAAACCGAATGGATAGGAAAGATAGGTTTAATGTACCCAAGTGATTATGGTTATGCTACAGGAGGGGGAAGTAAGTATGATCGTCAAGCATGTTTAAATAGTGCAACATATGGATGGGGTGGTGGAGATTATAAAAAGGATTGTGCGGGGAACAGTTGGTTGTATGATTCAAATAAGTACCAATGGACCCTTACGCCGTATGCGTACATCTCCGAACGTGCGTTCGGTATTGATGCGTCTGGGTATGTCAGCAGCACCAACGCGTACGCTGCGTTTGTCGTGCGTCCAACCTTATATCTGACATCCAATACCATGATCTCGAGCGGGGAAGGAGATGGAAGTGAAGGTAATCCATATATAATTGTTCCTTAATAATTGAAATAAATTCATAAATAATGTAGAAAAAAATTTATTTATGAATTTTTTATATTTTGCTTGACGAACTAAAGTTTGCAGGGGTATAATTATGGTATGCAGTAAATAAATTAGAGTTTTCTATAGATGGGAGGTTATATAGATGAATAATATAGAAAATTATAATGAAAAAATATTTGAGAATATTAAACATATTGATGAGGAAGGGAATGAATATTGGCTTGGAAGAGAACTAATGAAAGCACTTAAATATTCAAAATGGAGTAATTTTGAAGCTGTTGTTAGTAAAGCGAAAAGTGCTTGTGATTTAAGTAATAATAAGATAAAAGAACATTTTGCCGACGTCGGCAAAACGATCGAAATGCCTAAAGGAGCGTCAAAAATAGTTAATGATTACAAACTTTCAAGATATGCTTGTTATCTAATCGCTCAAAATGGTGATAGTAGAAAAGAAAGTATTGCGCTTGCTCAAACTTATTTTGCAGTTCAAACACGAAGAATGGAACTTACAGATAGTGAGTATCGTTTATTAAGTGAAGAAGATAAGAGGTTATACAATAGAGATTCAATTAGAAAAGGAAATTACTCTCTAAATAAAACTGCTAAAAAAGCCGGTGTTAAAAACTTCGATAAGTTTCATAATGCTGGTTATAAAGGGTTATATAATGGGGAGACAGCAGATGATATTGCTAAAAGGAAAGGATTAAGATATCGGGAAGACATTTTGGATAATATGGGTAGCGAAGAATTAATTGCGAATTTATTTAGGATATCGCAAACGGATGCTAAATTAAAAAGAGATAATGTTAAAACTGAATTAAAAGCTAATAAAACTCATTATGATGTTGGTAAAACTATAAGGAATACTATTGAAAAATTAGGAGGTACGATGCCAGAAGATTTACCAACTCCTAAAAAAAGTTTAAAGGAACTTGAGAAAGGGAAAAAATTAAAATAAATATTTACAAAAGTTTTATAATGCTTTATAATATCAAATGAAAAGCAAATGAAGAAAGACGGTAATTATTCTTTATTTAAAGAGAGTTAGTATTTGGTGGAAACTAATAATAAAAATAATTATGAATCACTTTCTGATGTGTTATATGCAAAGTATAATCGGGATTACTTACGTTACAAGTTATAAGTGTATGAATTAATTCATAAATTAAGGTGGTACCACGGGTTTAAGCTCGTCCTTAACTTATGAATTTTTTTATTTAGAAAGAAAGAAGGAATATTATGAAAAATTTTAAAGA
>CANQHW010000126.1 GCA_947623855.1 uncultured Bacilli bacterium
AGATCAGCTTATTTTAATGTCTTCATTGACAAGACACTTTTTTGCGTGTCAAAATTTAATTATTTTTTTTCAACCTTATCACCTCTTACTATCAGTTTAAAACAAACATATATTCGTGTCAAGATATTTTTAAAACAATTGTTTGACATTTTACATTTTTTTTGTTAATATGTAAATGGAGGTAAAAATGAAAAAAGAATTAACTAAACGTCAAGAAGAAATATATACTTTTGTCAAAAAGTATATTGTCGAACATGGTTTCCCACCTAGTACTCGGGAAATTGGAGCTGCTGTAGGGTTAAACAGTCCTGCTACTGTCCATGTTCATCTAAAACATCTCGCCGAAATGGGCCTTATTAGAAAGACCAGTTCAAAATTTAGAACTATTGAGGTTATTGGTCCAAACGAATACGCCGATGTCAAAGAAGATATCGTCAAAGTTCCTCTATTAGGAAAAATAACCGCTGGCAGTCCTATCGAAGCTATTGAAAACCCTGGTGAATATTTTGATCTACCCGTATCTCTTATTCCCCACAAAGAAGAAGTATTTACTCTAAAAGTAAGCGGCGAAAGTATGATTAATGCTGGTATTTATGATGGCGATATTGTTATCGTCCAAAAACAAAAAACGGCGAAAAACGGTGAAATAGTCGTTGCCATGACTGAAGAAAATGAAGTCACTTTAAAAAGATTTTATAAAGAAGATGGCTACATCCGGTTACAACCCGAAAATGATACTATGGCCCCTATCATCTTAAGTAATTGCACTATCTTAGGTAAAGCTATAGGGTTATATCGCAAAATTTAAAAGAAGGAAGAAGAAGTAAAAAACCACATTTCTACAATGTGGATTTTTTTAATCTTTAAATTCAAAGATATAATCTAAAATAGCTACTTCGTCTCCCCTTTTTGCCCCCATTTTTTCTAGTTCTTCTTCTACTTTTAAAGCTTTTAAAATTCTTGCAAACCGTAACACACTTTCTTCTTCATCAAACCTTGTCATTTCAAATATTTTCTTAATCTTATCTCCCGAAACAACCCATACATCCCCCTCTTTTTTAATTGTAAAAGGTTTTTCTTCTTCAAAAATATATTTTACCGTATCTAAATTTTCAGCTTCTACAACAACTTTATCTTTTTCTTCTTCTAAAATATCTGCTATTCTTTTTAAAGATTGGGCAATATTTTCATTATTTAAAGCACTAATAGCTAAAACTTCTAATTTAGGATAAGCTTTTTTAAATTTTGCTAAATTATCCTCTGCTCCGAAAAGATCCATTTTATTTGCAATAATTACTTCTCTTTTTTTAGCTAAATTTTGGCCATAACTTTCTATTTCTTTACGAATAATTTTATAATCTTGAATAGGATCCCGGCCTTCACTAGAACCCATATCTATAACATGTGCTAATACTTTCGTTCTTGTGGCATGTTTTAAAAACTTTTTTCCAAGACCTAATCCTTGACTTGCCCCTTCAATTAACCCTGGTAAATCTGCCATAATAAATTTTCGATGATCTTGTAAATTTACTACTCCTAAATTTGGTGTTAAAGTTGTAAAATGATAAGCTGCTATCTTCGGTTTAGAAGCACTAATTATTGATAAAAGCGTACTTTTACCTACACTTGGCATTCCAATTAAACCGACATCTGCTAAAACTTTTAACTCACATTTTATTACCTTTTCTTCTCCTGGTTCTCCTTTTTCACTTAAATGTGGATCCGGATTTTCGTGTGTTGCAAAAGCGTGATTTCCTCTTCCACCACGTCCTCCATGAGCAACAATAAATTTTTCTTTATCCGTAATTAAATCTCCAATTACTAAATTCTTTCCTAAATCCGTAATAACCGTTCCCTCTGGTACCTTAATAATTACATCCTTAGCATTCGCTCCATGACAGTCACTACCTTTACCATTAACTCCCTTTTCTCCTTTAATAATCTTTTTATAACGTAAATCTACTAAAGTATTTAAACTCTTATCTACTTCCAATATTATATTAGCTCCCCGTCCCCCATTACCGCCATCAGGACCCATATTAGGACGCGATTTTTCATGGTGAAAAGAGGTACATCCATCTCCCCCTTTACCTGCTATAAGTTTTATTGTAACTTCATCAACAAACAAAAACATCACCTCTCTAGTAATATACCATATTTTAACCAATTAAAAAAGAGTGAATCCACTCTATTAATAATCTTCATGATTTCTTAAGAATGGTGGAATATCTAACTCATCATCATCTACTTCTCTTCTTAAATAATCTTCATTATTATAATTACTATCTTCTTTATTATCATCAAAACCCGTCGCAATAACCGTAACAATAACCTCATCATTTAAGTTTTCATTAATTACGGCTCCAAATATCGTATTAATATCCGTATGTGCTGCACTTCTTACAACTTCCGCCGCATCTTCGGCTTCAAATAACGTTAATGAGTTACCACCCGTAATATTGATAATAGCATCTGTTGCCCCATCAATCGTTGTTTCTAGTAAAGGACTAGCTACTGCTGCTTTCGCCGCTTCAATGGCTCTATTCTCTCCTACTCCAATACCAATTCCGATAATGGCATTA
>CANQHW010000127.1 GCA_947623855.1 uncultured Bacilli bacterium
TGTTCAACAATAAGTGTAATATATTTATATGTCTTTTTCAATTTAACCTTGTTGCACTTCAGAAAAAAATTAATCTTAATAAGTAAAATTGACTTTTTTAGAATTTTAATTTATTATTATAGTAGAGTAGGAAGTGATGTTATGGATAAACGAGGGCAAGCTTTAATTGAGTATGTTTTAATAATTGCTATTATTAGTGTTATTACGATAAGTTTAGTAAATTATTTTGGCGGCTACTTAAAGGATTCTATAACTAAGACTTCTTGTTCAATGGTAGATAAAGAATATCAAGAGGGAGATAAACCTGGAGAAGGTAAATGTATTGATAAAAAAGTCGAAGAAATAATGAAATAAGGGATATTATGAATAAAAAAGGGCAAGCACTGGTTGAGTTCGTTATTATTTTACCGATTCTTTTATTAATCTTAATGAGTATTTTAGATATTGGAAGAATTATTATTAATAAGAATCGTTTAGAAGATGAGTTATATGATGTGGTAAAGTTTTATGAAGATAATTATACTTATGAGGAGATTAAAAAAGAGATAGATAAGGATACGGATATCAAGATTACGAATAATGATGGAAAAGAGATAATTATTAGTTTAAATAAAAAGATGGAGTTAATTACACCGGGGTTAAATATTTTATTAGATAATCCGTATGTTATAGAAGCTAAGAAAGTGATTAGTTATGAATAATCGGGGTCAGACGTTAGTGATATTTATTATTATTTTACCAGTAATTATTTTGGGGGTAGCTTATTTAGTAGATACAGGTCTTATGTATATTGGAAGAAGTAAATTAATAAGTACTTGTAAAGTAATAATTGATAAGTATTATGAGGAAAATAATATTGAGGATAAGATAGAAAAGTATTTTATAGATAATAATATTGATTATAGGGATTATAAAGTTAGTAGAGATAATAATTTAAAGTTAGAAGTAGAAAGTACAATAGATAGTATTTTTGGAAATATAGTAGGAATAAAAGAATATGAGATTGTAGTTAAAGTAACAGGGTATAAAGATAATGAGAAAATAAAATTTAAGGTAGAATAGAGGGATTATATGGCTAGTAAGAAAGGTATAGGTATTGCAGTATTTGGAGGAAAAGGGGGAGTAGGTAAAACTATTATGACTTTGAATCTTGCGGGTACTTATGAGTTATTACAAAAGAAAACGTTAATTATTGATTTAGATTTATTTGGGGGAGGAGTAGCTACTGCTCTTAATATTGATTTTGATAAAAATATTTATAATTGTATTGATGATATTATGAATAATAGGTATCATAATTTTACGGATTATATTTATAAGTATGATGATTATATTAGTGTTTTACCTAGTCCTAAAGATCCTAGACAAGCTAGTAAGATTGATGCAAAATATGTAGAATTATTAATTGAAAGAGCTTTATTTTTATATGATATTGTTTTAATAGATACTAATCATATGTTAAATGATACTAATTTATTTATGTTAGATAAAGTAGATAAGGTATTATTTTTAGTAAGTAATGATCCATTAGATTTAAAGAATTTAAAGAGTATTATAAGTATTTTTAAAGATTTAAATTTAAATAATTATAAAGTAGTATTAAATAATAGTAGAGATCCTTTTAAAGAATATTTTAGTTTATTTGATATTAAGAATATTTTAAAAACAAATATTGATTATAGTTTAAGTAAAAAGTTTTATGTAAAAGATATTGATAAATATGTGATGGAAGGGAAAATTATTACTTTAGATAAAAAGGCTTCGAGAGCTTATAGTAATGATATTTCGACTCTTTATGATATAGCGTTAGAACTTAGTAAAGGAGGAGAAAGTAAATGAAGAAGCATTCCTTAGTAGAAGAGTTTGATATTAAAAGTAAACCTTTAGATAGTAAGATTATTACGGATTATGAGGTATTTAAAGATAAAAAGTTATTAGATGATTTACGAACTAAGATAGTAGAAAATTTAATTGATAAAGAAATACCAGAAGATAAGTTATTAAATGAGTTTATTAATGATGAGATAGATAGTACAATTGAGGGTTATGATTTAAGTAATTTAGAAAGAAGTCACTTATATAACTTAATTGATAATGAAATAAATGGGTATGGACCTTTAACGGAGTTATTAGAAGATAAAAATATTACGGAAATTATGGTTAATGGGCCAGATGATATTTATATTGAAATAGATGGGCAGTTAATTAAAGATACGAGTGTGTCATTTATTAATGATGAGCATATTGTAAGAACAATTCAAAGACTTATTGAACCCATGGGAAGAACGATTGATGCATCTACTCCAATGGTGGATTCAAGGCTTAAAGATGGCAGTCGGATTAATGCCGTAATTCCGCCTTTAAGTACGAGGGGTCCGGTGATGACGGTAAGAAAATTTAAAGATACGATGACGTCAATAGATGATTTAATTAGAATTGGGAGTGTAACACCTTATATGGCTCGGTTTATGGATGCTTGTGTTAAGGGTAAACTTAATATTATTGTTTGTGGCGGAACTGGTAGTGGGAAAACAACGCTTTTAAATATTTTAAGTGGGTTTATTT
>CANQHW010000128.1 GCA_947623855.1 uncultured Bacilli bacterium
ATAGAATTTAAAGAATTAAATAAAGAACAAGATTACAATCAAGGAGCAACATTTGAAGGAAAGATATACATAGATGGAAAAGAAGGAATGGTCCCATCATCACCAGGAGTAACTACTGATACAAAACTGTTAAAAGACATCATAGCAGTAAATAACACCAATATAGTAGAAGATGGTACAGAAGATAAAAATATAAGATATATCGGACCTAATGAAACAGTAAATAATTATATATGGTTTAATTGTGTTGATTATTATGTAAATCAAGCAACTGCTCCATATGTATGTGAGCAATGGCGCATTATCGGACTTATGAACAATGTAGAAACTGAAAGTAATGGTACCCAAAATTTAGTCAAAATCATAAGAGATGAGCCATTACCTAGAACAGCAACGGATTCAGGTGGATTATCATGGAATAATAAAGATACAACAACAGGTGCGGAAACAGAATATGGTAAAAACGATTGGACAGATGCCGAATTAATGTATTTACTAAATCCAAATAATGAATCACATACATTAAGTAATACAACAGCAAATAATAGTTTATATTGGGATAGTGGAAGTGGTCAATGTTCAACGGGACAAAATAATACTTTAAGTAGTTGTGACTTTAGTACAACCGGATTAAAAAATGATACCACAAGAAATATGATAGAGACGGTAAAATGGAAAATAGGAGGATGGAATAGTACTAGTTCTACAGCAAAACAATTTTATGAAAATGAACGAAAAACAACGGTATATACCGGAAGGCAAACCGTATGGACAGGAAAAATCGGTTTAATGTATCCAAGTGATTATGGATATGCTGCTGGTAGTACATGTTGGTCAACAAATTTAGGAAGTTATAGTACTAGTTGTTATAATAGTGATTGGTTATATATAAAAGATACTTACCAATGGACACTCACGCCGAATTCGTCCAACTCCACCGGTGTGTTCCGTGTCAGTTCGTCTGGAAATATCGACAGCACCGTCGCGTACTATGCGTATGGCGTCCGTCCTACTTTATATCTAAAATCTAATGTAAAAATATTAGATGATGAAATAAGTGATGGAAGTAGTGACCATCCATATATCCTAGTTCCTTAATAAATAATTTATATTTTCTATTTTTATAACCTAAAAATATATGAAAGTCCTTTACATTTTTAATAATTGCATGCTATAATAAAGGCGACTTAAAAGAAGTGGGCAGATTATTCCCGCTTTTATTATTGGAGTGTGTTATGGAAAGTGTATTAAAGCAAATTAAAGAAGCTATTACAAAACCAATGCAAGATATGGATATCATCGTTTGTGATGTCTCTTATCGTAAAGAAAAAAAATATGGATTTTTAACAATTGTTTTAGACAAAGTAAATGGTCTTGATTTAGATACTATCGTCGAAGCAACCCATGTTATCAATCCTATTCTAGATGAATTAGACTTAATCGATGAATCCTATATCTTAGATGTTATTAGTGAAGAAAAAGGAGGTAAATAACATGAATGGTAGTGAATTTTTAAAAGCACTTGACAATATTGTTGAAGAAAAAAAGATTAAAAGGGAAGAAGTACTTGATGCAATGAAACAAGGTTTAGCAGCAGCTTATAAAAAGTATGATGCTAAAACTAATGTTAGAGTAGATATTAATGAAGATACTGGGGATATTAAAGTAATCTCTTACTTAGTAGTTGTTGATGATTATCTAGAACCAACCATCGAAGTTGACGAAGAAGGTAACGAAGTAGAAATACCTCCTGCTATTAACCCCGATGCCCAAATACTTTTAGAAGATGCTAAAGAAATAGTTCCCGATATTAAAGTCGGTGAAACTATTGAAAAAGAAGTAACTCCTAAAGACTTTGGCCGTGTTGCTGCTGGTGTTTGTAAACAAGTTGTTACCCAAAAAATAAGAGAAGCCGAAAAAAATAGTATCATTGCTGATTATGCTGATAAAAAAGATGAAATGTTAGTTGGAACCCTAGCTATGGAAGATGCTAAAAACTACTATGTTGATTTAGGAAGAACTAGAGGTATCTTACCAAGAAGTGAAATGATTCCTGGCGAAAAAGTAACCATGGGTAATAGTATTAAAGTTTATGTTACTAAAGTAGAAGCTACTACTAAAGGACCTCTAATCTTACTATCAAGAAATCATTATGGTTTTGTAAAAAGATTATTTGAAAGTGAAATTCCTGAAGTTAATGATGGTACCATTTTAATCCACGGTGTGGCTAGAGAATCTGGAATAAGAAGTAAAGTTGCCGTATCTAGTACGGAAACTAATATCGATCCCATCGGTTCATGTATCGGAGCTAAAGGCAGCCGGATTGCTAATATCTTAAAAGAATTAAATGGGGAACGTGTTGACTTAGTCCTATATAGTGATGACCCTGCGGAGTATATTAAAAATGCCCTAGCTCCTGCTAAAAACGTCATCGTAAGTATAACGGATCCTGAAAAAAAAGAAGCCTTAGCTATTGTTGATGATGAAAATAACTTATCTTTAGCCATTGGTAAAAAAGGTGTTAATATTCGTTTAGCATCTCG
>CANQHW010000129.1 GCA_947623855.1 uncultured Bacilli bacterium
TCTAAAATAGTAGTTACTTGTCAAGTAGAAAGAAGTCAGTTAAAGAATAAAGAAATGGCTTTAAATATGTTAAAATCAAAGTTATATCAAAGGGAGTTAGAGAGGCAAAATGAAGAATTAGCTAAAGTAAAGGGAGAACAAATAAGTATTAATTTTGGAAGTCAGATAAGGAGTTATATTTTAGAACCATATACTTTAGTTAAAGATTATCGGAGTAATTATGAAACTAGTGAGGTAGATAAAGTATTAGATGGTAATATTAAAGAGATGATAGAATCAATATTAAAAGTAAAATAAAAAGGAGTTTATATGAAAAGGTATGGTTTATTTATATTTGGTTTAATATTAGTTACAATGGCTTTTAATATTTTCTTGTTACCGAATAATTTTGCAGCGATTGGGACGAGTGGTTTATCGATTATATTTAATAAGATATATGGGATGGATACATCGTTATTTGTTTTAATAGCGAATAGTATTTTGTTATTAGTGAGTTTATTATTTTTAGGAAAATATGAGACGATAAGAAGTATTTTAGGAAGTATATTATTTCCAATATTTATGAGTTTAACTGGTATGATAACAAGGTATATTGATACTAGTGATATGGAGATTATAGTAAGTGCGGTGGCTGGAGGATTTTTAAGTGGTGTTGGTTATGGACTTATTTTTAAAGCGGGTTTTACCACAGGTGGAACAGATATTTTAGATCAAATAGTAACAAAGTATTATCAAGTACCGATTGGAACATCGATTATTTTAGTAGATGGACTTATTGTTTTAGCAGGGGGTTTTGTTTTTGGGATAGAATCTTTAATATATAGTATTATTATTTTATTTTTAATAAGTATTTTTTCGACCAGAAAAAGTTTAGGTTTAAATGAAGATAAAGTATTTTATATTATTACTAATAAAGTTAATGTAGTTAAAAAGTATTTATTAGATAATTATAATTATGGGGTAACGATATTTGATACTAAAGGGGGATTTAGTAAAAAGGATAAAAAAGTAATAATGTGTTCTATTAAAACGGAGTATTATTATGCTTTAAAGAATGCTGTAAAAGATATTGATCCCCATGCTTTTGTAGTTATAACGGATTCTTATGATACAGTATATATTAATAAGGAAAAGAGAAGGAAAAATAAAAGATTGCATAGTTAAGAAATATAGTATAAAATACTTATTTGAAAAGAGGAAGTGTTATGGGATCTACTATTAAATACTTAGAAAGTATTTTAAAAGATAATAAAGAAATTGTTATCGCTTGTTCAGGGGGACCGGATTCTATGGCCTTACTTTTTTTATTGTGTGAGTTAAAAGATAAATATAAAAATAAGATTATTGTTTGTCATGTTAATCATCAAAAAAGGGAAGAAAGTAAAGAAGAAGCGGAGTTTGTAAAGGATTATGCTTTAGAACATAATTGTTTATTTGAATACTTTATATTACCACATAAAGATAATGTTAATTTTCATAGTTATGCTCATAAAGAAAGATATAACTTTTATGAAAGGGTACTAAAAAAATATAATGCTAAAGTAATAATGACGGCGCATCATGCGACGGATTTAGCAGAAACGGTATTAATGCGTATTATTAGAGGGTCTACTTTAAAAGGATATAGTGGGTTTTTAAAAGAAAGTCGTCAAGAGGGATATAGTATTATAAGACCTTTAATTAATTTAACTAAGGAAGAAATAAAAGAGTTTGTAGATAAAAATAATATTCCTTATCGAAGTGATTATACTAACGAAGAAGATCATTATATGCGAAATAGAATTAGACATTATGTATTACCAATGTTAGAAAAAGAAAATAAGAGTTTTTATAAACATATTAATAGTTTTAGTAAAAAGATATATGATGCAAATGAATATATTGCTAGTATTGTAAAAGAAAAGTATGACATAATTATAAATAATAATATTATTGATATTAATAAGTTAAATAAAGAAAAAGAGTTTTTACAAAAAGAGGTAATATTAGAATATTTAAGAAGGAATTATTTAAAGGAAGAAGTATTAAGTGATAAGATATTGGATAGTATTATTAATTTAAAAAATAATAGTAATCCTAATAAGAAAATTAATTTACCACTTAATAAAGTATTAGTTAAAGAATATAATAAATTATATTTTAAAGAAGAAGAGTATGAGAGTTTTAGAGAAGAATTAATAGATAATTTAAGTATTAATAATTATAGTTTTAAGTATATTAAGAGTAGTGATAATCATACTAATTATTGTATAGGATTAGCTAGTAAGAATATTAAATTACCTTTATATGTAAGAAGTAGATGTAATAGTGATAAGATGCAAGTTAAGAATATGGTAGGGCATAAAAAGATTAAAGATATTTTAATAGATGAGAAGATACCATTAGTAAAAAGAGATGCTATACCGATAGTGGTAGATAGTAATGATAAGATTATTTGGATACCAGGGATTAAAAAATCACAACTTTGTGAAGACAATTACGAAAAATGTGATATAATAATTAAAGTACACTTAAGAAAGGAAAGA